>JAFASD010000227.1 GCA_019244945.1 Acidobacteriaceae bacterium
AACTTTCGTGTTGTTCTGGAATACGATCCGGTGACGCAGAGCTACTCTGCCGTCTGCCCCGAGCTGCCGGGCTGCACCTCTACAGGCGAGACGGAATTAGAAGCTCGCGAAAACATCGAAGAGGCAATCTCACTTTATCTGAGCCTCTAAGACGAATCTTTTTCGATAAGCCCCGCGCGCACCTGCTCGACGATGTCTGGGTGCAAGCGAAAGCTGGTCGTACGTAGGCGCGCAAGCGACTTTTCAAGGTCGAGCAGCTGGGCGCGGTGCGCTGCAGCCAATACTCCTACGGTTCCCGTGACCTGTAGCTGCCGCCGCTGTGCTTCTCTACGCGCGGCTAAATCATCAATGAGCAGCCGATCAGCGAGTATCGAGAGTGCAAGCGCGATTGCCGCGCTCTCGCCGGGATCGAGAAACGCGAGAGTCGGGTCCGCTTTCGGGTCGGCCTCGATTTGGCACCAAGGCGGCGGCTGCGTGATCCAGGCGCGCACGCGCCCAGGGGTGTTCGGGTTTTGCAGCTCGAGAGCAACCGTTTGCGGTACCAGCACGCGGCCATAGAACGGTTGCAACACGTTTACGGCATCAATCAGCGTCAGATAATGCAAGGGGCTCGCGTCAGCCACGACGATCATGCGGCGCTATCGGGCGGGATTTAACTCGCGGGCAGCGCCGATGCTGGCCAAGTCTTCCTCGAATTCCTTCAGCGTGTAGTCGTATACCTCGTGCGTTTTCAAGAACGCATCGAGATCCCAGCGCGAAGGGATGCCTAGGAGAGTGCGGAGCTGATAAGCGGTGAGGCGATGCTGGCGATACGCCTCGACCGCCCAGCCCTCGATGGCCGCGCGGGTCGGCTCCTGCCCGTCGGGGGTGAGCGCTCGCGCCAACTCGTCCGGGACCTCCAGGGTGATCCGCATAGCCTTACGGTATCAAAGACAGCCCGAACAGAAAAGCGCCGGAGCGTCCCCCTGGCGCTCTCGATTCCGTTTCGTTTATCGCGCCGCTGCCTTCGCCTTGGTCGGTATAGCTGTCCGGGTTAGCTTCGTAGATCTTGTCGCTTTTGCTTTGTGGGTCGCGGTGCCATTTCGCGCACTGCCGTTCATACTGCTCGCGTTTTCGGAACTGCCGTTGCGCGTTGTGCCGTTCTGAGTCAGTTTTCCCAGCACGACAGGTCGTTTCGCGCCCGTGGCCATCGGAACATTCGAGGGCCGGGAATGCGCCGTCTCGTACGCCATCACCGCAAACGCGATCGCTTCCTTGGCATCCACGTCCAGGCCGACTTCGGTGGTTTCCATCACCGGTATGGAATTCATGGCCTTTCGAAGCATGCGCATCAAGGTCGGGTTGTGAGTGCCGCCGCCGGAGACGAAGATTTCGTCGACCCGCATTTCGGGCAAAACGAAATTGCGCACAGCGAGGGCGATACTCTCGGCCGTCAGAGCCGTAGCCGTAGCAATCAGGTCCTCGCTGCTCAGCTCCGTGTCCAGAAGCTTCGAAACGAATTCAGGTCCGTATTGTTCACGCCCTGCCGTCTTGGGCGGCTTGGCTCGGAAATACTTGTCTCGCAGCAGCTTTGCGAGCAGCTTCGGATCAATCTCGCCGGAAGCCGCTATCACACCATCGCGGTCGAAAGTCTGGCCGCCTTGCGTAATTCGCGACACGAGCTGGTCAATGACCATGTTCCCCGGACCGGTGTCGAATGCGATCACGCGATCCGTGCTGGTATTCGGAGGGATCGCCGTCAGATTTGCAATACCGCCGATATTGACCGCAACACGCCCACGCCCGCGGTGCCGAATCAGCATGTAGTCGAGATACGGCACCAAAGGCGCGCCTTTCCCGCCGGCAGCCATATCGCCCTCGCGGAAGTTCGAAATCACATTGATCCCGGTTCGTTCGCTGATCACGCTCGATTCGCCGATCTGAAACGTGCTCGCGACTTTCTTCCCCAAATATTGCGATCCCTGTCCCTCGTGAAAGATCGTTTGGCCGTGGCAGCCTATCAGCTTGATGGAATCAAGCGGAATGTCCGCGCGCTCTGCCGTTTCTTCTAAAGCCTCGGCGTACAGTTCACCAAGCAGAAAGTTCAGCCGCGAAATCTCTCCGGGAAAAGCGTTCGTGCCGGACATCGCCAGCAGCGCTTCCCGTATTTTTCTGGGGTATGGAACCGAATGACTCGTCAGGACGTTTATCTTCGCCCTAAAGCCCGAACCGGTGATGTCGATGATTGCTACATCGATCCCGTCGAGCGAGGTCCCGCTCATGATGCCTGCTATTCTCATCTCTTTAGCAACTCTTGCTGCAAATCTTGCAGAATCTGCAACGCTTCGACCGGACGCAGTTCGTTGATTTCCAACGCCCGAATCCGATCGGCTAACCCGTGGTTTACGGGCTCAAAAAGTTTAATTTGTAGGGGCGCGTTAGCGTCACCCGGGGTCAACTCCTCACTTACGGAGTGTTCCCTTACTTCATGATGCAATAAAACTGACCTCGCTCGCTCGATTACTTGCAGGGGTAGACCGGCTAGACGGGCCACTTCGATGCCGTAACTGCGGTCTGCCGGACCCGGTTCAACCTTTCTTATGAATAAGATCTGGTCGGTTGACTCCTTTACGGAGACATGTAAATTTCTTACACCAGAAAGTTGCCCAGCTAGCTCGGTCAACTCATGATAATGGGTCGCAAACAGGGTTTTGGCTTTAATATGCTCGTGAATATACTCAACCACCGCCCAAGCGAGCGCCAGACCGTCGTAAGTCGACGTTCCCCGGCCGATTTCATCCAATACAATAAAACTATTAGCTGAGGCGGTATTTAGGATCGCCGCCGCTTCGGTCATCTCTACCATGAAGGTTGACCGGCCTCGCGCTAGATTATCCGCAGCCCCGATTCGGGTAAAAACTCGGTCGACAATCGGAAGCAAAGCCGCATCTGCGGGTACAAACGAACCCATCTGGGCCAGAATCAGAATGAGTGCCGCTTGCCGCAGATAGGTGGACTTGCCGCCCATGTTGGGGCCGGTGATGAGACCGATGTACTCGTTCCCTGAATGTAAATACAAGTCATTCGGGATGAAACGCAGCGCATCCCGCTCGGCCAGCTTTTCGATGACCGGGTGCCTTCCGCCCTCAATCCGCATTTCTCCCAAGTCTGAGAAGCGGGGTCTTCGATACCGGTTTTCAGCGGCTACCTGTGCCAGAGTCGCGCTGACGTCCAACTCGGCGATGGCTGCAGCGGCAGCTTTGATCCGCGCTGCCTGGGACGCCGCGAAACACCGAACCTCTTGAAAAATTTCGCGTTCGAGGGTAAGAATTTTCTCTTCGGCCGCGAGCACCTTGGATTCCAGTTCTTTGATCTCCGGCGTCGTGAACCGCTCCGCATTCGCTAGAGTCTGTTTCCGCTCGTAATCCTGAGGCGCAAGGCGAAGGTTCGCTTTTGAAATTTCTATGTAATAACCGAAGACATTGTTAAAGCGGACTTTGAGGGACGAAATTCCCGTGCGGCTACGCTCGCGAGTCTCAATAGCGGCGATGTATTGACGGCTATTGCGGCTGATATCGCGTAGCTCGTCCAGTTCGGCGTGAAAACCGGCACGAATCGTGCCGCCATCGGCCAAGTTGACCGGTGGCTCGTCCGCAATTGCCCCTAAAATCCTTTCGGACACATCAGTAACAGGGTCGATCTCGCTTCTCAGACCTGGGGTTCCAAATTGGCGGATAAGAGTTGAGATCTTCGGCAGCTGAGCGAGAGACCGCCCAAGTGACAACACGTCGCGAGGTGTGGCTGTGCCCAAAGTAGTCTTGGCGAGCAGCCGTTCCAGATCTTGAACCGCGCCGAGCGCTTTTCGAAGATCCGCTCGCGCTATGACCTTGCTGTTCAGTTCAGCGACTGCATCCAACCGAGCTTCGATTTCGGTCCGATCACAGGAAGGATTCAGCAATCGCTGCCGCAAGAGGCGACCTCCCATACCAGTACACGTCTTGTCGAGCACGTGTATAAGAGTGGCCTCCCGTGCTTCCCCTGCAAACAGCGGATCAACCAACTCGAGATTCCTGACCGTCACGGCATCGAGCACCATGTGATCGTGCCGTTCATAGAACGCCGGACGATTGAGATGATGCAGAGCCGATTTTTGCGTTTCCCGCAGGTAATGAAGGACCGCGCCCGCAGCGGCGGCCGCCAGCGGTTTCTCGCCCAGCCCACAGCCTTCTAGCGATAAAAGCCGAAAAGTCTCTAATATCTGTCTACCGGCATAGTCCGCGCCGAACACCCACTTCTCGACTGGCGTTTCCAGGCATCCAGCGTCGGCAGGATAGCCCTCCGGATGCAGAACCTCGCGAATCTTAAGCGCTTCGAGTGTGGGGATGAGTTCCTCAGCATTCAGCTCCGTCGTCCGAAACTCACCCGTCGAAATATCGGCGTAAGCCAGGCCGCTCCGGGCACCCTTCGTGAAGACAGCCGCGAGATAGTTGTTCTCGTGCGAACGCAGGAGACTGGATTCCATAGCGGTCCCGGGCGTAATCACGCGTGTGATCTCGCGCCGAACCAGCTTTTTGCCAGGTCCGGCTTCTTCCATCTGTTCGCAGATCGCCACCCGATACCCGTGCTGAATCAATCGGGAGATATACGCGTCCGCCGAGTGGTAAGGAACACCGCACATCGGGATGGCCTCGCCTCGCTCCTTGTTCCGAGAGGTGAGCGTTATTTCCAGCTCCTTCGCCGCCGTGATCGCATCTTCGTGGAATAGCTCGTAAAAGTCCCCGAGCCGGAACAGCAGCAGCGCGCCAGGAACCTGCTTTTTTGCGGCCTGATACTGCCGCATCAGCGGTGTGGACGGCTCAACGTTCATTGCGGGATTACGCTGGATCAATCCACTCGCTAACAACTCACGCGTACAACCCGCGCCGCCGGATGGCATTCGCAACTCGATCCAGGGCCAACATGTACGCAGCGGTGCGATTATTCACGCCATGCTTCTGCGCAAAACCCGTCACATCGTTGAAGCTTGCGACCATTATGTCTTCGAGCTGCTCATTAATTCGCTTTTCGCTCCAGAAATAGCCCTGCCGGTCCTGCACCCATTCGAAGTAAGAAACCGTCACGCCGCCGGCGTTTGCAAGAATATCGGGAATGACAAATACCTTCTTTTCGCTGAGAATCGAATCGGCAACGAACGTGGTAGGGCCGTTTGCTCCTTCGCAGAGAATCTTCGCTCTGATTCGGTCCGCATTGGTTGAAGTGATCACGTTCTCGCGCGCCGCCGGTATTAGGACATCGCAGTCCATCAGAATGGCTTCCTCTTTGTCCACTTCTTCCGCTTCCGGAAAACCACGGATCGATCCCGTTTCCCGACGATGCTCCATCAGGCCTTCGATATCCAGCCCCCGCGGATTGTAAACCGCCCCGTCATACTCGGCAATTGCCGTGACTTTAAAACCCATTCGGGTCATGAGCCGCGCTGCCATGCCCCCCACGTTTCCAAAACCCTGAATGATCACGCGCGTGTTCTCCGGCGCCAGGTGAAAACGTTTCAGCGCTTCGAGCGTGACAATCATGCACCCTCGTCCCGTCGCCTCGGGACGGCCTTGCGATCCACCGAGCTCGAGAGGTTTGCCGGTTACCACCGCAGTGACCGTGTGGCGCTTGTGCATGGAATAGGTATCCATGATCCAGGCCATAGTCTGTTCGTTGGTGTTTACATCCGGCGCGGGCACATCGCGCTCCGGACCAATAAACTCAAAAATTTCCGCGGTATAGCGCCGAGTGATGCGTTCGAGTTCCGCTTCGCTCAGCAATTGTGGCTCACAAATAACGCCGCCTTTTCCCCCGCCAAAAGGGATGTTCACGACAGCACATTTCCAGGTCATCCAAGCGGCCAATGCCCGAACCTCATCCAGCGAAACGTCCGGAGCGAAGCGGATACCGCCCTTAGCCGGTCCGCGAGCGATGGAGTGCTGTACCCGATACCCCGTGAATACCTCGATCCGGCCATCATCGAGCACGACCGGGATATTCACCGTGAGTTCCATCGCGGGCTGGCGCAGGACTTTGCGCATTCCGTCATCCAGCCGCAACAGTTCAGCCGCTTCGTCAAAGCGGTGGGCAGCGGATTGCCAAGGATTAACTTCTTGTTCGACGGATGCGGTCGCTTCCAGCAACATGGTGGAGGTCTCCTATTCCTACAGTGTCACGACCGCAGCCTCCGTGCAACTTCGCCTTCCGCCGAGTGAACCAACACTGAATGAATCGCGTCTAACAAAAAGAGAATAAGCGAGGAATATCCATGACCCCAGACGAACGAAAGATGCTGACCGATTTGGCTGACAGATTCGCGCAAACTCCCGCCCCGCCCAAAGATGCGGAGGCCGAGGAATTTATTCGCACCAGAATCGGTTCACGGCCTGACGCGCTGTACCTAATGACTCAGACCGTGCTTATCCAAAATCTCGCGCTACAAAATGCGCAGCGGCAGATTCAAGACCTGCAGCAACGGTCAGCGCAGCCAGTACCGGCTTCGTCCGGTTCAAGCTTTCTGGGCCAGCAGCAAGCTCCCCCTCGAAGCTCCGGATATTCTGGATCCCAATATTCTCAAAGTGGTGGACAGCAGCAATCCTATGCCCCGCCACCTCCGCCGCAATATGCTCCCATGCCCGCCCCGAGCGGCGCACCCAGTTTTCTGCGGGGTGCCGCGCAAACCGCTGCCGGCGTCGCAGCCGGTGCACTGGCGTTTGAAGCGATCAATTCCCTGTTTTCTCATCCCGGTTACGGCGGAGGCGGCTTTGGAGGTTTCGGAGGCAGCGGCTTTATGGGAGGAGCATCTCCCGTCGAGGAGACGGTCGTTAACAACTATTACGATTCGCCTCGCGAAGGTGAGCGCGGCGACTACCGCGAGGATCACCAAAACATCGACGACGCGCGCGACCTGCAAGACGGCCGCGACCTGCAAAATGTCGACGACTCAAATCAGTTCGACGATTCGGCTCAATTCGAAGATGCATCCTACGATACCGGCGATGACGGTGGCAGCTTCGATGACAACTCCGGCGGAGACAATTACGTTTAGCGGGACTCTAATCGCGACTCACGACATCGATCTCTCTTCCAACTCCCTCGGCTTTTGCTCCGCGCCGGTCGAGATAAGCCTGTCGGCTCTGTTGAATCGCTTTGCGAGCTTCCGGCGGCCCGCCCCAGCCTTTCATTTTGGTTTGGCCGCCCTGTAATTCTTTGTAGATCGAGAAGAAATATTCGATCTCTTTCCGAACGTGCGGAAATACCTGGTCTATCGTGTGGATACTGTCAAAACGCGGGTTGTCGTTCGGCACTGCGAGCACTTTCTGATCGTCTTCCTTCTCATCCACCATTCGCAGAATACCGACAGGCCGCGCTTCGATGAGACATCCCGTGAAGCTCGGCTCATCCACAATCGTCAGCACATCTAGAGGATCACCGTCATTTGCTAGAGTTCCTGGTATAAATCCGTAATCGCCCGGGTAGTGCATCGGCGAATATAACGCGCGATCCAGCCGGAACACGCCCAGTTCGCCATCGTATTCATATTTATTCGCAGAATTCTTTGGGATCTCGATGACGACACGGACCACCTCGGGACACTCCGGTCCTGGATCTATGTCGTACAGCTTCACGCGTTCAATGTAGCAGACGATGCGCGCCCGACTGAATTGCGTGCGAAACTCTTAAGGCATGTCTAATAAAGTTCGCTGGGGGGTTCTCGGCGTCGCAGCGATCGCTACGAAGAAGGTCATTCCCGGAATGCGAAAAGGTGCCCGCAGCGAAATTGTCGCGATCGCCTCTCGCGACTTCAACCGCGCCCGTTTTGCGGCGGCACAGCTCGATATTCCGAACGCCTACGGCTCTTATGAGGAGCTTCTGGCTGACCCCGCTGTGGATGCCGTCTACAATCCTCTGCCGAATGATCTGCACGTGCCTTGGTCTATCAAAGCGGCGAAAGCCGGAAAGCATGTTCTCTGTGAGAAGCCGATCTCTCTAACGGTGAACGAAGCAGCGCAGCTGATCAAAGTTCGAGACACGACCGGCGTCAAAATCGGTGAAGCCTTCATGGTCCGAACGCATCCCCAGTGGCTCAGGGCGAGAGAGATCGTCCGCAACGGAGATATTGGAGAGCTGCGAACCATTACAAGCACCTTCAGCTATTTCAATCGCGATCCAGCCAATATACGGAACATCCGGAGCATGGGCGGGGGCGCCGTTATGGACATCGGATGTTACCCGATCACCATGTCGCGATTTCTGTTTGGGCGTGAACCCGCTCGCGTGGCCTCCATTCTAGACCGCGACCCCGACATGAGCACGGATCGGCTCAGTTCGGCCATTCTCGATTTCGCTCCTGGGCAGGCCCTATTCACTTGCAGCACGCAACTGGTGCCCTTCCAGCGCATGCAAATCCTGGGCACAACGGGCCGAATCGAGATCGAAATCCCGTACAACATTCCACCCGACCAGCCGAGCCGCATCTTTATTGATAACGGCGCCGAACTAGCCGGCCGCAGCGCCCGCATTGAGGAGTTCGCAACCGCCGATCAATACACGATCCAAGGCGACGCGTTCTCGCAAGCAATTCAAGAGAACGGAGACGTGCCTGTTCCTCTTGAGGACGCGCTCGCCAACATGAAGGTAATTGAAGCAGTATTCCGTGCAGCCGAAAGCAGCCGCTGTGAGACGCCGTAAAACTCCCAAAAAGAATGTAAAAAGGATTTGACACACCCGACGAGAAGGGCTACATTAGGGATGTCAAACATTTTTAACATTGGAGCGATTTGAATGACCAGCCTTTCCTACCGGGAAAAGACTCTTTACGCCTCGCTTGCGGCCGAGATCGTCGTGTATGGCCCTTACTTCTTCATGCACCAGCAAAACTCGGTCAACAAGGTCGCCGGGATGATTATCGGAATCATCGTGCTGCAGATTATCCTGCAATCGATCATC
>JAFASD010000377.1 GCA_019244945.1 Acidobacteriaceae bacterium
GCCGTGACAGTCCTGCTGAGCGAAGACTCTAAAAGTCAAGTTCGGCTTAATGCTTTGCCGGCGCGCACCATCCGAATTGTCCTGGAACCAAATGCGTTGCGTTCGCTCACCACGGTTGAGATTAACGCGAATGTGCCCGATGCAGCCGTCGTTGTCAACGGCGAAAAGCTGGCGCGCTCATTGGAGAACGGCGTCACGCTATTGCACCTCCGTCCCGGCGAGTATCACGTCAAGTTAGTTCACCCTGAGTATCAGGATTCCGCCGAACAGGATTTAGTGATCAGTGGTAACGAGCCACGGCAACGGATGGAGTTTTCATTGTCGCCAGTCGTGCGACAATCCACGGCTCGCGATTTGCCCGCCGAGGAAACGGTCCATGCAAGCGGGGAAAGCGCCAAGTCGTTGGCGAAAATCGTTTTCCATGTCTTGCCTGCGAATGCTCAAATAACTTACCGTCGAGATGGCGATTCCGAATCTCAAACCTGCCCCAATAGTCATCCGTGTCTGTTGCGGCCTGGTACTTACGAGGTGACCGCGATAGCTGAGGGGTTTAAAACGGCGATGAATCATGTGTTCGTCGGCGAAGGTGAGGAGAAGCCATATGAGTGGAAGCTCGATGCGATTCCATCGACCTTGAAACCGGCTGATCTCTTCGAAAACGCACAAACCTGGACCGTCGATGCGAATGGCTGGTGGTCGCACAAGCAGCCGGGCTACAGTTTTCTGCGCGCAAAAGAGGGGACCTTCGTTTTCGAGATCCTCAAATCATCCGGCCTTTTTGCCAGCAACAAAATATCGCTCGTGGTGAATTACCAGGGAGACGATAATCGCGTGCTGTATACCATCGATAAGCACACGCTGCACCGCAATGAGCGCGCTCCCGGTGTTCAGGTTCCTGACTATTCCGTACCTCACGAAATTCCAGCCGGCTCGGAGTACCGGCTCGCGCTTGAGCTGTTACCCGATCGTGTGATCGTTCGCAACGGCGCTGGCAAGGTTTTGGACAACCTGGCGCTGACCAAACCTGGCAATGGGAAGGTCGGATTTTCGGGAAAGGTGAAGGTAAGAATTGTCCAAGCGGGATCTACCCATTAGCCCGCGCTGGTGGTCTATCCACTAGCGCTGTACATCCGCCGCCGTATAATTCGGCTACATGCTGGTGGAGTTGTTCGTCGAGAACTACGCCGTGGTGGAGCAGGCCCGCATTCGATTCCAGGAGGGCCTGAATGTACTCACGGGCGAAACAGGTAGCGGGAAATCCATCGTAGTGGACTCGCTCAGCTTGCTCCTAGGGGCGCGCGCATCAACCGAGATGATCCGCAGCGGTGAAAACAAAGCGCGAGTTTCCGGGATCTTCGCGATGCCATGTGCGTCTGAATTCAAGCGCATGCTGAGCGAAGCGGGTATTGAGCATGACATTAATGAGGAATTGATCGTTGAACGCGAAATCGCCACTGGCGGCAAGTCTCGGGCGTTCGTTGCGAATAAGCCAGTCACGACGGGCTTCCTGCGGCAGCTTGCGCAGGCTCTCGGTGATATCCACGGACAGAACGAGCAACAACAATTGTTTACGCCACAGAGGCAGCGCGAATTGCTGGACGACTACGCAGGGACCGAAAAGTTGCGTGGCGAAGTCGCGGCTCTATTCAAGAGCTGGCGAGAAGCGGGCGAACAACTCAACGAGCTGACACGCAATGAGCAGGAAAAGCTTAGGATGTTGGATCTCTGGACCTTTCAGCGCCGCGAGATTGAAGAGGTGGGGCCTCGAGTGGGGGAAGATACGGAACTCGAAGCCGAAAGAAAAATTTTGCAGAATGTCACGAGGCTGCAGGAGAATGCTGGGGCAGCGTTCACGCTGTTGTATGACTCGCCAGAAAGCGCGAGTACGCAATTAAGGGTGGCTTTGAAACGCATCGAGGAACTCTTGCGAATTGACGAAAGTTTGGCAGAAACGGCGGCCTCTTTGAAACAAGCAGCAGTTCTGACCGATGATGCGTCATACGCCCTGCGCGACTACTTGGGGCGGATCGAAGGGGACCCTCGCCGATTGGAAGACGTCGAGAGCCGGCTCGCGGCGCTGGACCGCTTGAAAAGGAAGTACGGGCGCACGGTGGAGGAGGTGCTCGCGTTTGGAGCCGATGTGGCGAAGCGCGCCGATGAAGTGGAACATGCAAGCGAGCGCAAAGCGGAACTCGAAAAGATTCGCAAGGAGTTCGAGGAACGCTACGAGGAGCGTGCGGGCGAGCTGACACGCATTCGGACCATAGCAGCAGAGCAGTTGAGTAAGCACGTGGAGACGGAACTGAAAAGTCTCGCGATGGGCGGGACACAGTTTCAAGTAGCCGTCCAGCAAGGACTCTGGAGCGCAACGGGCATGGATGAGATCGTTTTTCTGGTTTCGCCAAATCGTGGCGAGGAACTGAGGCCCCTCGAGAAGGTTGCGTCCGGCGGAGAACTCTCGCGGATTGCATTGGCTCTCAAGACTGCCATTGGCGATGCGGATCACCACAGCGGAATACCGACCCTAGTCTTTGATGAGGTGGATGCGGGTATCGGCGGCGCTGCGGCTGCCGCCGTGGGCAGGAGGCTCAAAGCGTTGTCGCAGACGAACCAGGTGATTTGCGTAACGCACCTGGCACAAATCGCAGGATTCGCGGATCATCATTACGCGGTCGCGAAATCTGAGAAGAAAGGCCGCGTGACGACGGAGATCACTGAACTCCCCCGCCATGAGAGAGCCAAGGAAATTGGACGGATGCTATCAGGCGAGCACATTACGCCCGAAGCATTGAAGCAAGCCGAGCAATTGATCCAAGCCGGGGCCAACGGTTAGCGGCTGACGCCGTTGGTTCTGTGTTGTTTTGCTAAACTGAAATCCCGCCCACTGGCCAGGTAGCTCAGTTGGTAGAGCGCAGCCCTGAAAAGGCTGGCGTCGGCGGTTCGATTCCGTCCCTGGCCACCAACATCCGTGTTTGTATACACTGGCCCCTTCGTCTGCATCACCTCACCGTATCAGCCGCAGTGCGGTATAAACCGCCTGAACTCAGTTCTTGGCGCAAGGGCGCACATGATGGAG
>JAFASD010000463.1 GCA_019244945.1 Acidobacteriaceae bacterium
TGCAGTGTTGGATGTAATTCGTACTGATTAGCGAGTTAGATACAACCGGGGTGAGCATGCCAAAAGTTGGAATTATTTACGGGATGGAGAACACGTTTCCCTCCGCGCTGGTAGACCGTATTAATGGCAAGAACAATCGGGATGTGACTGCCGAGCATATTCGAATCGGCGGAGTCAAAATGGCCGAGCCGAGCGGATATCGCGTGATTATTGACCGGATTTCGCACGACATCGAGTTTTTCCGGGCTTACCTTAAGAATGCCACTCTGAACGGGACTATCGTCATCAACAACCCGTTCTGGTGGAGCGCGGATGACAAATTCTTCAATTATGCCCTCGCGAGTAAATTAGGGGTAGCAGTACCGAAGACGGTGGTCTTGCCACATAAGTCGCACCCGCCCGGCACGACCGTGCAGTCTATGCGGAACTTAATGTATCCGCTAAACTGGCAGGAAGTATTCGATTACATCGGGTTCCCTGCTTTCTTAAAGCCCTTCAGCGGGGGCGGTTGGAAACACGTTTATAAAGTGAACTCGCCCGATGAGTTTTTTAACGCCTACGATCAAACCGGCACCCTCTGCATGACGCTGCAATCCGCCGTCAATTTTGACGAGTATTTCAGATGCTATGTAGTGGGGCGGGAAAAAGTTCGAGTTATGAAATATGACCCGAAGCAGCCGCATCATCTCCGCTATGTCAAAGATGGGAAGGCCAGTTCTCAAGAACTTTATGACCGCGTGGTGAAAGATTCGCTCGCGCTCTGCACGGCGTTAGGGTACGACTTCAACACCGTTGAATTGGCAGTGGAAGGCGGAGTGCCGTACGCAATCGATTTCCTGAACCCTGCTCCGGACGCCGACGTTCATTCAGTCGGAGAGGAGAATTTCGAGTGGGTAGTGGAAAATGTCGCGCAACTCGCGATCGAGAAAGCGCTCAGCAATGAGCAGCCCCAAATGCAATACCACTGGG
Organism: Acidobacteriaceae bacterium; assembly: GCA_019244945.1. Lineage (GTDB taxonomy): Bacteria > Acidobacteriota > Terriglobia > Bryobacterales > Bryobacteraceae > Bog-105. Next base: position 970 of record JAFASD010000463.1, read on the forward strand.
GCCACTTCTTGAAGGGGGAACCCGCAAAGAAGACAGCAGCCTCGAAGTAAGGCGGATACGTTTCGCCTGCGCGTTCCTGAAAGGCACAGCTATGAGACCTAGCCTGACAATTGGCATCGAAGAAGAGTACCAGACGATAGATCCCGTTACGCGGGATCTTCGATCGCATATCGACTCTGAAATTATCGCCAAAGGCAAGACGCTGCTGAAGGAAGCAGTGAAAGCCGAGATGCATCAATCGGTTGTCGAAGTGGGTACGGGCATTTGCAGAGATATCAAGCATGCATCTCAGGAATTGAAAGCGCTACGGTCGCAGATCGTCGCCTTGGCCAAACAGAACGGTTTGCGGTTGGCTTCCGCCGCGACACATCCGTTCGCGGACTGGCGGAAACAGGACATCTACCCTGATGAGCGATATCACACGATTGTTCAGGATTTGAAAATGGTCGCACGCGCGAACCTTATTTTTGGACTGCATGTCCACATCGGTGTGGAAGACCGGGAAACCGGGATTCATCTGATGAACGCGGCGCGCTACTTTTTGCCTCACATCCTCGCTCTGTCGACGAATTCTCCGTTTTGGCTCGGCATGGATACGGGATTGAAGTCTTACCGGTGCAAGGTATTCGATAAGTTTCCGCGGACGAATATCCCTGATTACTTCCCTAGTTACGGGGAGTACGAGACTTTCGTTAACCTGTTAGTGAAGACGAACTGCATTGATAACGCCAAGAAGATCTGGTGGGACATCCGCCCGCATCCAAATTTTCCGACACTCGAGTTTCGCATCTGCGACGTTCCCATGCGCGCGGACGAGACCATTGCCATCACCGCATTAATTCAGGCGACGGTCGCCAAGTTGTATAAGCTGCATGCCGCAAATCAGGGATTTCGGCTTTACCGTCGCGCGTTGATCATGGAAAACAAGTGGCGGGCGGCGCGTTACGGGATCGAAGGGAAAATCATTGATTTCGGGAAGCAGACCGAAGTACCAGTACGCGATTTGATTTATGAATACCTCCATTTCGTGGATGATGTTGTCGATGAGCTCGGGTCTCGAACCGAAATCAACTACATCCATCGGATTCTGGAGAACGGGACGGGCGCCGACCGGCAATTGAGAATTTTTCAGGAAACTGGAGATTTGAGCAAAGTAATGGATTACATCATTTATGAGACGGAAGCCGGCTTATCCAACGAAATAGGCGCCGGCGCGGCTCAATGAGAGACAAGCTGAAAAATAAGCGTTTTGACCCGGAGCTTCAGCCGGGTGCTCACAACGCTGTGTTCGTCTGTCTGAAGGTTCAACCTTCCGAGAAGGTCACGTTGATCACAGATCGCGCCTGTGAAGAGATTGCCGCGAGCCTGGTTTCAGAGCTCGAGCAATGCGGTTGCAGCTACAACGCATTTCTGTTAGAGGATCTCGCTCCGCGCCCGTTAACGGACATGCCGCAAGTCATCCTCGACGATCTGGCATCGAGCCAAGTAAGCATTTTCGCCGTTCAGGCCCAAGCGAACGAGCTGAAAACCCGAATGCAAATGTGCGACGTTGTCAACCGCAAGAAACTGCGCCATGGGCACATGGTGAATATCGAGAAGAAAATCATGCTGGAAGGCATGCGGGCGGATTTCCTGAAAGTGGATGAGTTGACAATCCGCGTAATGAACATAGTGAATAAGGCGCGGTCCATCCGGGCCTCAACCCACGGGGGCACCGACATACGCGCGGAAATGACGCCGGATTATAAGTGGATCAAGACCAGCGGGATAATCAGTCCCGAGAAGTGGGGCAACCTGCCCGGTGGCGAGACTTTCACATCACCGCTCGAAGTAAATGGCAGGTTCATAGTGGACGGCGTGGTCGGCGATTATCTTTGCGCAAAATATGGCGACCTGAAAAACACGCCGCTGACGCTTGAGATAGAACGCAACCGATTGACGAAGGCCAACTCGAAGAACAAAGAGCTTGAGGACGAATTTTGGCGCTATACCCACCGGGATGAGAATAGCGATCGCGTCGGTGAATTTGCAATCGGTACGAATCTGGCTCTCCGCAACGTGGTCGGGAACATCCTGCAAGACGAAAAAATTCCTGGGGTTCACATGGCGTTCGGCGATCCATACGGCGCGCACACGGGAGCGCAATGGACTTCTTCTACCCATATTGACGTGGTCGGAAGGAAGTTCGATATCTGGGCGGACGATCATCAAATTATGAGTTGCGGCGAATTCCTGGTTTAATCTAGGAAGCGCAGTGATACCTGATCTCCGTGCCCGCTTCAATGAGCAGTGGTCGCCTGAGCTCTACGCACAGTTTCTAGAGCACATCAATAATGTCACGCACACGCAGGTTGGCTTTCGCTGTAGCGAGACTCCCGTTTTTATTCCGAAACTACTGCTCGACAAGATGGTGCGCTACGGCCGCGAGCTGTTCCAGCAGCTGGTTTCCAATCCGGATTACCCGACCGCTTCCGATGGCGCGATTCCCCCGCATTTCAAAGTCCCGAACGAACCAGATCACCCGCTTTTCGTGCAAGCCGATTTCGGCCTCGTTCGGGCGGAAGACGGGAGCCTCGAACCGAAGTTGGTCGAGATACAGGGTTTCCCTTCTCTTTACGGTTTTCAACCCGTTCTGGCCAAGGAATACCAGCGCGTTTACCGTCTGAACGAGACACTGGATGAGCGCCTCACAACGTTTCTGGATGAGCTGGATGAAGAAAGCTATTTAGAGCTGCTGCGGCGGGCCATCTTACAGGGACATGACCCGCAAGAGGTAGTTCTGCTCGAAATCGATCCTTACGAACAGAAGACTCTCGCGGATTTCCTTGCTACGCAGAAAGCGCTGGGAATAAGAATAGCTTCCGTATCAGAAGTGCAAAAGAAAGGGCGCAAGCTCTATCTCGACGGCATCGAGATTAAGCGAATTTACAACCGGGTAATCGTGGACGAGCTGGTAAGAAAGAGCGTCCAGACAGCGTTTCAATTCACGGAGGATTTAGACGTGGAGTGGGCGGGGCATCCGAACTGGTTTTTTCGGCTAAGCAAGTTCTCGCTGCCATGGTTCCGTCACGTTAGCGTGCCTGAAACTCGCTTTCTGAGCGAGGTGACGCAGCTGCCGGACAATTTGGATCAGTACGTTTTGAAGCCGCTCTATTCCTTCGCGGGGCTCGGTGTGACTATTGGCCCAAGCAAGGAGGACATTGCGGCTATCCCGGAGACCCAAAGAGGCAACTTTATCCTCCAACAGAGAATGGATTTTGTACCCACGGTGGATACGCCGGGCGGCATGACGAAAGTCGAAATCCGCATTATGTACATTTGGGAGGACGAGCTGAAACCCGTCACGACGATCATCCGGACTGGGCGCGGCAAGATGATGGGCGTGGACTTCAATAAAGACCTGGACTGGGTTGGCGCGTCTGCCGGATTTTACATTAGATAAGCAGTACAGAATAGGAGATTCCTATGGCGATTGATCCTCGGGCTGGCAAACCCGCAGACCCTTCACAGCTCGTCAACATCCCCCGATTGATTACGAGCTACTATTCGCTCAAGCCAGATCCGGCGGAGAAGACGCAACGGGTGGCTTTTGGTACTTCCGGCCATCGCGGCTCCTCATTTAAATCCGAATTCAACGAAAACCATATTCTGGCAATCACCCAAGCAATTTGCCGCTATCGGCATCAGCAGGGTACTACGGGGCCACTGTTTCTGGCGATGGATACCCATGCGCTCTCCGAGCCGGCTTTCGCAACCGCGCTCGAGGTGCTCGCTGCCAACAATGTCGAGGTGATGATCGATTTGGATGGGGGGTATACGCCGACACCCTCCCTTTCGCATGCCATCCTTGTCCACAATCGGGGCCGCAAAGAAGGTTTAGCGGATGGAATTGTCATCACGCCATCGCACAATCCGCCTGAAGATGGTGGATTCAAATATAACCCACCGTCGGGCGGTCCAGCGGATACGAGTGCAACAAAATGGATCGAAAATCATGCCAATGACCTGCTGGCTGCTGGGTTAAAGGACATCGCTCGGATCCCGTATTCGAGGGCGCTGAAGGCCGGCACTACTCATCGGTATGACTATGTTTCGAACTATGTCGACGAGTTGTGGCGGGTTGTGGACCTCGAGGCAATTGCGGCCGCGGGTCTGAATCTCGGAGTAGATCCGCTCGGTGGCGCGGGTGTGGCGTATTGGCCGCGCATCGCGGAACGTTACCGGCTCAAACTGACGGTGGTCAACACGACTGTCGATCAGACGTTCCGATTCATGAGCGTCGACTGGGACGGGAAGATCCGGATGGATTGCTCATCTCCTTACGCGATGGCTGGCTTGATTGCTTTGAAAGATCGGTTTGATGTTGCCTTCGCCTGCGATACGGATCACGACCGGCATGGTGTGGTGACGCGCAGCGCGGGCCTTCTAAACCCGAACCATTATCTGGCGGTCGCAATCGATTATCTGTTCCGTAACCGCACGAAGTGGAGGCGTGAGGCCGGAGTGGGGAAGACGCTGGTCAGCAGCAGCATGATCGATCGAGTAGCAGCTGATCTGGACCGCCAACTCGTCGAAGTGCCAGTCGGGTTCAAATGGTTTGTCGATGGTCTTTTAGATGGATCCCTGGGCTTCGGGGGGGAAGAAAGCGCAGGCGCATCATTCCTGCAGGCCGATGGCGGCGCATGGAGCACCGATAAGGATGGATTGATCCTGGGTCTGCTATCGGCCGAGATCACGGCCAAGACCGGAAGCGATCCAGGCGAGCGCTATCGCCATTTGACCTTCAAATTTGGCGATCCCGTGTACGAACGAATCGATGCCCCGGCATCTCCGGACGAAAAGGCCGTTTTGCAGAAGCTATCGCCCGAACAGGTTTCTGCGGAGGAATTGGCGGGCGAAAAGATCGAAATGATGCTGACCAGAGCGCCTGCGAACGGCGCGCCTCTGGGAGGCCTCAAAGTAGTTACGAAAAATGGCTGGTTCGCCGCGCGGCCTTCGGGAACTGAAAATGTGTACAAGATCTATGCCGAGAGCTTCCTCGGCAAGGAGCATCTGAAGCGAATTCAGGAAGAAGCACAAGCCCTGATTGCAGGAACGTTCAAAGTCGCCGCCGTGGCTAGAGCGTAACAGGTAGACTAGCCGCATACTGGAAGTAGCTTGAACAGACGAACGTGCATGGCGTTGCTCGGCGCGCCACTCGTACGCGCGTGGGCGCAGGGGGTCTCCTCCCGTGGCGTGAAAGCACAGCCTCGCGGCAAGCCGTCCGGTCTGCCATTCAACGCATGTTTCACGGATGTCGCCTCGCAAGCCGGATTGCATGCCCCTCTTATTTATGGGCCTGTGGAACACAAAACTTACATTATGGAGACCGTCGGGTGCGGCTGCGCCTTTTTTGATTACGACAACGACGGCTGGCTTGACGTTTTCCTGTTGAGCGGTACTCGATTCGAAGGGTCGCCCGAAGGCGCCATCAACCGCCTGTATCACAATAATCGCGACGGCACGTTCACCGATGTCACCGAAAAGTCAGGTTTGGGACGTAGCGGCTGGGCCTCCGCGGTCGCACTCGGCGATTACAACAACGACGGCTTCGACGACCTTTTCGTGACCTACTGGGGT
>JAFASD010000558.1 GCA_019244945.1 Acidobacteriaceae bacterium
AACTGTGGTCGTAACATCTCCAGAACGGAAAACCGAAAAGCTGGACCTGCGATTGTCTGTATCAGCTAAGAACACCTTGCGAATGGCTGCAACGGCTTCCGGCCGGAAGATCGCCGAATTTGTGCTGGAAAGCGCGATGGAACGTGCTAAAGAGACTTTGCCGGATCGTCAACTGTTCGGTTTGAATGCCAAACAATGGGCGGCCTTCCAGGCTGCACTCGATAAGCCGCCCCGCGATGTATCGCGGCTTGCAAGAGTCTTGCGCAAACCAGGCGTCTTTGAAACGGGCTTTTGAATAGCAAACCGCGCATAGAGAAGCTGCACCGCAGCCATAACGTCGATAGCTTTGATTGCGGCCAACAGGATTTAAACCGGTTTCTTGCCCGTTTTGCTCTCGTCGGCCAGCAAAGTGGCTCATCTAATACGTTTGTCGCTCTCGTCGACGAGGAAGTCGTCGGCTATTACACACTCGTCAGTGGCCAAGTTCAATATGAAAATGCGCCTGAGCGTCTGAGAAAGGGATTGGCGCATCATCCTGTACCGATGATGATTCTAGCCAGGCTGGCTGTCGATAAGAGTTGGCAACGTAAAGGGCTTGGTACAGGCATGCTGAAAGATGCCGTCCTACGGACTCTTCAAGCAATTGAAATCGCCAGCAATTTTCGCGGCATCTTAGTCCATGCTAAGGACGACGACGTCAGGCGCTTTTACGAGCGCTTCGATTTCCTCCCGTCACCATCGGATCCTCTACACATGATGGTTCTGCTGAAAGATCTTCGCAAAGCACTCGGAATCAACTGAACCAACCACGCCAGTTCGATATGCGCGAACGGCATTGCAGGAACGCCCGCCGCCGCCCTTGACAGCAGCCACCAACAACAGTCATACTTCCATCGATAGACGATGGGTGGAAAATCGCAGTCCCCGGAACTCCTGCCAGGCACTCTCGACCTCTTAATCCTGAGCGCCTTGCTCCCCGGACCGAAACACGGATATGGCATCGCACAACGATTGAGACAGGTCTCCGATGACGTGCTGCAAGTGGGCGAAAGCTCACTCTATCCTGCGCTCCAGCGGCTGTTGCTCAACGGCTGGGTAAAGGCGGAATGGGGCGCTTCCGAAAACAACCGACGCGCGCGCTATTACAGGCTAACTGCGGCGGGACGCAAACAGCTCGCGTTAGAGCGTGCGGAGTTTGAACGGTTGATCGAGGCGATGCAGAAAGTTCTTCAGTTCGCATGAGCCGAAGCGTTTCTCGGGTGCTGGCTCGCGCTTGGCGCCGGTTTATATTTCGATGTCGTCGCCGCCGATTCTACGCTGAGCTAGCGGAGGAGCTCGAATTTCATCGCTTGTTAAAAGAACGGGAAACGCAGTGCGCTCGCCTGACTGATCAAAACGCGAGCGACTTGGCCCGCAAGCAGATGGGCAATATCACTCTCGCAAAGGAAGAGAGCAGAGACATGTGGACTTTCTTAAGCCTGGAGCGGCTGTTGCAAGACCTGCGTTACGCGGCAAGAATCTTCGCAAAAACGCCCGCGTTTTCGGCGGTCGCGATATTCTCAATCGCGCTCGGAATCGGCGGAAATGCGGCCATGTTCAGCCTGGTCAACGCCCTGCTGATTCGCCCGCTGCCCTATGTAGAGCCCGACCGCCTCATTCGCATCACCGGAACGTATCCACGCGCGGCCCTTCCGGTTTTCCAGCAACAGAGTCGGACCATGAACGTTGCAGCGGCAAGCACGGGTTCTGAGTTCAACCTCGCCGGACAGGGCGAACCGGTCCGCGTATTCGGAAGTGACGTCTCGGCGAACTTCTTTACGGTGCTCGGATCTCCTATCTCCAGAGGGCGAACCTTCAAAGAGGGGGAAGATTCGCCGGGGCGCGATGGTGTGGTTGTTCTCAGTCATTCGCTTTGGAAGGGCAAATTTGCAAGTGATTCCGCCATTATCGGGCGCGTGATTACCCTGAATGGCGTGAATCGCCAGGTAATAGGAATTACGCCGCCTGATTTCGCCTTCCCTTCCGCGAAAGTGCAGCTCTGGGTACCCATGCGTCTCGATCCCTCGAATTTCCTTGAATACTGGGCGGGCGGGTTTGTCCCGTTTTTTGCGCGGCTTCGCCCGGGCGCGACGGCGTGGGAAGCGCGAGGCGAGATCCACAGTTTAATAACGCGGTTCCGAAGAACGTTCCCTTACCCCATGGCGCGTAGCTGGAACGCGAATGCGTCAGCAATTCCTCTTCAACAAGACTTAGTAGGAGATATTCGAGGCAGGTTGATTATTCTGCTTTGTTCTGTTGCTCTCGTCTTATTCATTGCCTGCGTAAACGTCGCAAGTCTGCTTCTATCTCGCGCGACGGTCCGCAGAAAAGAGATCGCGCTTCGTGCGGCTTTAGGAGCAGGCCGCTCCAGAATCGTCGGCCAATTGCTTACCGAGAGTGTTTTGCTCGCACTCGTGGGCGGCGGTCTGGGACTCCTTCTCGGGTCGGCCGCTCTTTCGATATTCAAATCAGTGCTGCCGTCCGCTACGCCCGGTATAGCGCGCGCCGTCGTCGATTGGCATGTTGTCGCAGTGGCAGCAGCGCTTGCGCTGTGTACGGGTCTGGCATTCGGGATCGCTCCTGCCTGGAGCGCTTCGCAAATCGATCTCACGGAATCCATCAAAACCGGAAGCCAGAGATCAACGGCGGGCATCTGGGCTGCGGTTCGAAGCTGGCTCATCGCAGGAGAGGTCGCGCTAACGGTGATATTGGTCGTAAGCGCAGCCTTATTGATGAAGAGCCTCTACAGGCTTTCGGAATCCAGCCCTGGCTTTAATCCAGGCAATGTTTTGATGGTCCGAATCAGCCCAAATCAGTTTTTATGCAAAGAGCGTTCGGCTTGCGTGGCTCTCTACCAACGCATTCTGGAGCATGCGCGAAACATCTCGGGTGTGACAGAGGCTGCGGTTACGAATACCCTGCCTCTCGATGGCGAATTTCCTACGATTCCGGTTGACCTAGAAGGTCACCCCAAATCGGTTGACTATCCCAGCCCCATGCTTTGGTTCGGCGCAATCACTCCGGAATATTTCCATATACTGCGCATCCCGCTACTCGCAGGCAGAGAATTTACCCAAGCAGATGGAGCGAACTCCGCCCGTGTTCTATTGGTCACGGCATCCACCGCAAGGCGCCTCTGGCCCGGA
>JAFASD010000186.1 GCA_019244945.1 Acidobacteriaceae bacterium
GAGCGGCCTCCTGTTCGTGCAGCACTCGCTGCTTTTCAGCCACGGCCAGCTTAGCCTTGGCCTCGATCTCTAAGTTCTGATCGAGGAGCGTTTGCAATCGAAACGTGAACGCCGGCATAGCGGATCATCAGAACATCGACTTCAGCCGGTCGACCGTTTGCGTTGCGGAAGGGCATTCGCCGGTCGATTGCTGCAGAAAAGAGTTCACGGCGGAGATCCTGGAAATCGCGAAGTCCACCTTAGGATCGCTGCCTTGCCGATAGGCCCCCAGCAGAATCAAATCCTTCTGCTTCGCATAGGTGGCCAACACTTCGCGCATTTTAGCGGCCGCGCGCCGGTGCTCGTCGTCGGTGACGGCGGGCATAACGCGGCTCACGCTCTCGAGCACATCAATGGCCGGGAAATGGCTCTGCGCGGCCAACTCACGGGAGAGGATGATGTGCCCGTCGAGAATCGAACGCACTTCGTCCGCAACCGGTTCGTTCATGTCGTCCCCGGCAACCAAGACCGTGTAAAACGCGGTGATTGAGCCTGTATCGGAATTGCCGGTCCGTTCGAGGAGTTTGGCAAGCTCCGCGAAAACTGAGGGAGTGTAGCCCGCTCTGGCGGGAGGTTCACCCGAGGCCAAACCGACCTCTCTTTGAGCGCGAGCAAAGCGCGTGACGGAATCCATCATGAGGAGAACGCGCTTGCCGCGAACTCGAAAATACTCGGCTATTGCGGTTCCAACGTACGCACATTTCAAACGGACGAGAGAGGGCTCGTTCGAAGTGGCACATACCACGACCGAGCGCTTCAGGCCTTCCTCACCCAGGCTCTCCTCCAGAAAATCGCGGACTTCACGGCCACGCTCGCCGACCAGAGTGATGACATTTACGTCAGCTTCGGTATTGCGCGCAATCATCCCAAGCAACGTGCTTTTACCGACACCGGCTGCCGAAAACACCCCGATTCGCTGGCCTTCTCCACATGTCAGCAGCGAATCGATGGCGCGAACGCCGATAGATAGCGGTTTGATGACGCGATTTCTTTGCAGCGGGTCGGGGGGTCGCCCGTAGACCGAGTACTCTTCGAACTCGCTGAGCGGTCCCTTTCCGTCCATGGGTTCGCCCAAGCCATTGAGCACGCGGCCCAGAAGATCCTCACCGACGCGAATGGTGAGTGAACGGCCGGTAGGAATCACTTCGCTCTCGGGGCCGACATCCACCAAATCCCCAAGCGCCATGAGGAGCACATCACCGCCTTGAAACCCCACTACTTCGGCCTTTACGGCAGCGGACGAACGCGAGTTGAGGATCAGGCACACTTCGCCGACACGCGCCTCCGGAACGATTGCTCTCACCAGCAGACCGATTACCGCTTTGACCCGCCCTTTCGAACTGACGGGCGATGTTTCGTCGATCTTGTTCAGGTAGCGTTCGAGGTCGAGCGTGGATGGCGCGCTCATGTTGAGACTTTCGTGAGTACGCGTTCTATGTTTTTCAATTGCGTATCGAGGCGCGCGTCAATAACGCCAATTTCGCTCTCCACGACGCAATCGCCCCGAGATAACCCGGCATCGGGAATAATTTCGATCTCGCGCGTCAAACCCGCGAGTTTACGCAAGGCAGATATGCGCTCGTTAAGAAGAACGGCGTCGGCCGGATGCGCATGAATGACAATGCTGGCGGCTCGACGCGCCGAACGCAAGGCCTCTTTCACAATGCCGAGTACTGTATCGGGCGAGGTGCGCAGCTCTTGGCCAATCAGTTTTTCAGCGATGCGCACTGCCAATTTGAGCAGAGCGGTTTCATTTGCGGCCAGATAGCGATCGCGCGATTCCCGAGCCTGCGCCAAAGCATCGTACCACTGAGCAGCACTGGTCTGATAACCGTCTTCTCGAGCCGAATCGGAGATGCTTTGCGCCTTTTTTTGCGCTTCGCTTACAATCTGCTGCGCTTCATCTTGGGCCTGCGCGATAATTTCGCTCGCGTCCTGGGAAGCCATCTGCACGCTGCGCTTGATAATGACGGGACGGCCAACCGAAGCGAGCATGCGCGCCTTGATAACATTCGACGCCATAACTCACGCGACTGCCGCCGGAGCAAGCTCCTCCGCGTTGCGCCCCTCACGCCAGAGTTGGCGAATCGCGCCCGGCGGCAAATCTTTTAGCGCTTCGAGCGTTGCTTTGACTTCTTCCTGCGCTCCGTCATCGAGCAACTCGATGATCTTCTCTGCGCGGTCAGCGCCCTTCAACATCAGGGCATAGGAAAATACCTCGACGCGGCTCATAGTGAAGTATTTCCCTCCACGCGGGGGCTGCTTTGCGCGGTTTGGGCCAGTTGGCGTTCGAGTAACTTGATTCGAAAAGCGCGCCGCTTGCTCACCATCAATGTCGTTAGCGCTCCGGCGCTCGTAATGCCGCAAAGCGCCAGCGCGCCGATGGTGGTCCAGTCGCGCATCGCTAAGGGTCCCATCATTTCTGGGGGCAAGGGCTTCTCATTTGTTTTTTTCTGCACTACGTCTACGTTTTCAGCGGTGAGTCCTTCGACGCCTTTTGCCACAAGCCCGCGAATCTCATCGTCAGTGAGAGGCGGACGGTCGCCTCGATAGCGGACCAACACGGATGCAGTTGTCGGAGCTTTATCTTTCTCGTCAATCAGCGTGCTGTTATCGGGAAGTACGACATGCACCCGCGCGTCGACTACTCCGGGCAGTGAACGGAGCGTTCGCGTCAGTTCGCCGGCTAAGCCGACCACCATCCGCGCTTTCTCTTCCGTGGCGGTCGGAATGATTCCCGAGTTCTTGAATACGTCGTCGAGTCCGGCCACGTTTTCGTGCGGCAATCCATGTTCGCGCAGTATCTTCCAGGCAGTCACGGTTTCTTCCCCGCCGCCCCTGATTTTGACCTGCCACGACGCGCTGCCCTTCTTGCTCAACGAATCGGGTTCGGCGAACGCATCAATGCCGTTCTCGCGGAGAGTCACTACGATTTCCTGTGCTTCTCGCTCTGATAAGCCCATTTCGATTTTGTGGGCACAGGCCTGCACTAGAAGTATTAGCGGCAAGAGCAATAGAAGTCGCTTCATTGTCCTTTTTAAATGCTAGTACCTCAAAGCTGAGTTTGCAGCAGAGATCGAACACCGTTGGTCGCCTGATCGACAACTCTGGTGAGCAACTCTAACTCTTCGTCCATCTGATAAATGTCGCTTTGCAGTTTGAGCAGCTGAATCGGATCCGTGTCCAGGCTATTGAGCTTAAGATTATCGCCGATGACTCGAAACTGCGAATCGAGTAACTGAAGTCGGTTGCTCAGAGACTCGGCGGCGGCGGGCGGCGCGACCTTGTCGATGCTTCCCTTTAGAACAGAGAGCGAATTACCAAGGTACTCATATTGGGGCTTCAGAACGTCGGACGAAGCGGGTGGAACCTGGGCTGGAGGCTGGGAGAGGCTCGGCGCAGCAGAGACTTGCGCGCTGATCACTTGCGGCATCGAATCATAAAAGGCGCCGGCCCGCTCCAGTGAATTCCCGAACTGGGTCACGGGACCTCCCAAGCTGGTGGCGGATGGGTCAGCGGTCGGCCCGAAATTCGTTAACGCGCTGGTCGGCAACAGAGACATAGAGTTAACCCAGTTATCGGGAAACAGCCCGGGAAGTTGCTAAGAGCGCGACAACCAAAATGGCTGAACAACGTTATTACGATGTAGTGCTGGATTAAAATGTGGTGCCGGGCAACTGCAATTCTTGGTGGAGAGAGCTTTCCCGGACTGCCAGTATCCCACGCAGTCCGTAAGATGATGAACCTGATCGAGTCGCATATCTCCTATGCCCACGCGGTTGCGGCCGAATTGCTGGCCCGCTTTCCGGCCCATATTGAGCGGCAGGAGGTGCGCGCCGCCGCCGAATACGGCTTAGTTCAGGCGGCGAATGCTTACAATCCAAGCAGAGGTGTAGCGTTCACCACCTTTGCTTATTATCGAATTCGCGGAGCGGTATTCGATTTACTTCGGCAGACCGTCAAAGATAGCCGGTTCGAAGAAGCAGCGAACGAATACATGGTGGACTATTCGGCTGGCGCGAGCGCAGGCACTCCGTCGTATGCGGACATCAGCAATGTTGCCTCGGGAATCGTCGCCAGTTATTTTCTGTCGCTAGAGAAGCTTCCCTCGGAGCCGCGTGCGCGAGGCGATGAGGCGCCTCTCAACACGTTATTACGACAGGAACAGGAGAAAGGAATCAAACAGGCGTTGCAGAGTCTCCCCGAAAGGAACCGGCAGGTGTTGGAAGCATACTATTTCGAAGACCTCACTTTGGAAGAGATTGGCAAGCGATTGGGCCTGTCGAAATCTTGGGTTTCACGCATGCACGCGAAGGGCTTAGAAATGCTTCGTCCGGCCCTGGAACGAATATTGTCGCCAGAAGTTGGTAGACTAAAGACCCGGGAAAGCGGGACAGGCAGTTGACCTCTGTCCTGATATTTGCAGGTCACGCGCGGATCCCCACGAAGGTGCAACTTTGGATCGCAGTTTAGCCGGGTATCTTGGGGACGGACCCGCCGATTCCTCCATCTTGCCAATCTTCCGCCGCACGCTCGAGGCGCTCCATTCGATTCATGGGGCCGGCGGTTCACACCTGCCTTTGTCACCGGCAACGATTCGATTTGACGACGCAGGAGAACCGCAAATTCGATCTTCGCCCCGGCTGCACGAAAGTGCCGACACGGTTGCGTTTGGGTCTGCTAAATACTCGGCGCCAGATGCATTTACTCGCACTGAGAGCACTTCTTGTGAATCTGCCGATTGCTACGTGCTGGGGTTCATTTTTTATGAAATCTTAGTTGGTAAGCGCTGGTTCGAGGCTCAATTTGGGTCTCTCGAGAACGGTCCGTCTGCACTGTGGCTCAAATGGCACGCCGATAGGACAGCAAATGCTCGTCCGGTGATCGAACTTCGTCCGAACCTCGGTGATTTTGCGCGCCTCATCGACGGAATGATGGAGAAAGACCCGCGCAAACGCATCAACAGCATCTCTCAGGTCTTGGCTGGATTTGCGAACTTCGAAGCTCAAACTACGTACAAAACCGATCCTGGCTCGCGGGCGGCGACTCCGTCCAAATCGCGCGAATTGTATGAGCTTGTGCGAAGTAAGGCGACCCTCACAGGAGCATGGCTTGCCAAACGGGTAAGCGCGATTCGCAAATTACGCCTGAGCGCCGTGAAAATTGTGCTGTCGGCAGCGGCAATTGGGGTTACGGCCATGCTCTTCTATCGGGAGATTCCATTGCACCACGTTCCGCATCCTGCGCCTGCTGCGACTGCACCTGCGCTGCCCCGTATCCCGCTTCCCACGGAGCGGGCCAAGCCAGTGCTGCAAATCCCGCCCCTTCCGGATAGGGGAACGATTCCACCAGCTCCCGCGCCGGCTCCGGATACCGCAACACTTCCATCGCCGCCCGCGCCCGAACCTGAATCTGAATTGCAGATCGAGTCGCGCCTGAACTCCCGGACTCTCTTGCTGCTCGATGATCTGCGACCGGTTACTGTCTCGCCGGGTAGCATGTTCAGCGAAAAAATTAAGCCCGGAACGCACAAACTCAAGCTTTTGACGCGCTCGAACTCTTTTGTGCAATTGCCATTAGACGTGAATGACGAGGGCATTCTCGTTCTGAAGCGTCCGACAGCGCGATCGCTGCGCTACGTGATGATTGCCTCGAGTGGGAAATCAGCCAAGCTGTACGCCTCGCCGGAAGCTCGCGTAGGGTTGCGCGGCGAAGTCTACGAACCTATCCCTGCAGAAGGCATGTCGATTGCAAATGACAGTGCGGTGACAGTCCTTCTGAACGAAGACTCTAAAAGTCAGGTTCGCCTCAATCCTTTGCCGGCGCGCTCCATCCGAATTGTCCTGGAACCGAATGCGTTGCGTCCGCTCACGACGGTTGAGATTAACGCCAATGTGCCCGATGCCGGCATCATCGTCAACGGCGAAAAGCTGGCGCGCTCGTTGGAGAACGGAGTCACGGTATTGCATCTGCGTCCCGGCGAGTATCACGTCAAATTAGTTCACCC
>JAFASD010000374.1 GCA_019244945.1 Acidobacteriaceae bacterium
GTCTTTCGAGAGCCAAACACGACGGAGCGTGTATTCGGGACGATCCGGAGGAACCTGCACATGATCGAAATGATCGACAGTCTGCCGATCTGCGTCTCCACTACCATGGGCGATCCAAAGCCCACCGCACGCTCGCATCACGGGATCAAGCGCGCTGGCCATTCCGCTGGCGGGCTGGATGCAATCAATGCGATCATCCACGCGCCTATGTTGAAACGGCTCGCGATTCGAAACCACGATGAGCCGATACCCCTCGAGCTTAATTCGAACGAACTCGCTGAGGACGTCGCGGGTCCAAACCTTCATTAACTTCCTTTCATTTCCCGATTAGATCGTCGGCATCGGAAAAGGTTACAGAGAACCAGCCGCTCACCGGTCGTGAGATTCGACCGTGACGCGATTTCAGCGCTTCTTGCGAACTAATCTGCGCGCTTTGCGTACGACCGACGGAGTAGTGGCGAAGGCTTCGCTGACTAAGCCTTCCTGTTGGTCGTGATGAACTTTATGAGCGCCTGAGGCGGGGCTTGCCGCGGTGGGTCGCCCGACATAACGGAGTTGCCGCCTGTCCGTGAAATTATCTCCGCCCGGATTAATAATCGATTGCATCTGCTCTTCAACGAAATACCAGGCGCCCATGTTCTCCGGTTCTTCCTGGACCCAGAAGAGCTCTGCGGCGTCGGAATAACGGCGCAGGATATCTATGAGCCTTTGCAAGGGGAATGGATAAAGCTGCTCAACCCGAATGATCGCCACATCATTGCGGCTCAGCTCCTCGCGCTTATGCACGAGGTCGTAATAGATTTTTCCCGAACACAAGAGTATTCTTCGGATCTGGTTTCCGACGAACTGTGTATCCCCAATTACTTCCTGGAAAGCTCCACTAGTCAAATCATCCAAACGGGATGCCGCTTTCGGGAAGCGCAACAGAAACTTCGGCGTGAAGATGATGAGCGGCTTTCGCACGCCTCTTCGATCGGCGCCACCGTACATCTGCCGGCGCAGCAGATGAAAATATTGGGCGGGCGTAGTGCAATTACAAACCTGGAGATTGTCCTCAGCGCAGAGTTCGAGGAAGCGCTCGATGCGCGCGCTGGAGTGCTCCGGTCCTTGACCTTCGAGCCCATGCGGCAACAGGAGAACCAGGCCGCTCGGCTGATTCCACTTGGCCTCGGCTGACACGATGAACTGATCGATAATGATCTGCGCACCGTTCCCGAAGTCACCGAACTGGGCTTCCCACAGAACCAGAGTGAGCGGATCGGCGACGCTATAGCCAAATTCGAAGCCCATGGCGGCATATTCGCTCAACAGACTATCCACCACCTCAAATTTTGCCTGCTTTGGATCCAGGTGCTTTAGGGGAACGTAGGTTTCACCACTTTCATAGTCGGAGAATTCCAAGTGGCGTTGGGTGAACGTCCCTCGCGAAACATCTTGGCCCGCCAAGCGAACGGGAGTGCCTTCCAAAACCAGGCTTCCGAATGCAAGCGTCTCGGCGAAACCCCAATCAATCGGTACGCCCTTGAGCGCTTCGCGCCGCCGATCGAGCAGAGACTTCAGTTTGGGATGCAGGTGGAAGTCCTCGGGAAGCGTGGTGCTGCCGGTGATAACCTTCGCGAGCGTGTTGTAGTCGGCTGCGGTCGAGGGGATGGGCTGATGAACCTGCTCGAAGGAGAGGTCGGCAAACTCTTCGATGACGAACTGCTCGCGATTTTTTTTCGCTTCGTCATAGGTCTGATCGAGACGAGTCCTTGCCTGTTTTCGCAGATTGTCTACGTATTCCTGGTTGATCAGCTTGTCCCGGATTAGCTGGTCCGAGTACTGCGTTGCTACGGTTGGCGTCGTCTTGATTTTGCGATACATCACCGGCTGCGTGTAGCTGGGATCGTCTGCTTCGTTGTGTCCATACCGGCGGTAGCCGATGACATCGATCACCACATCCCGCTTAAAGCATTGGCGGTAATCGTACGCAAGCTGCGCGGCGCGGATGCAGGCATCCGGATCATCGCCATTGACGTGCAGAATAGGCGCTTGCACGGATAGCGCTACGTCAGTGCAGTAAACGCTGCTACGCCCCTCGAGCGGATTCGTCGTAAATCCAATCTGATTATCCGTGACCAGATGGATGGTGCCGCCCGTTTTGTATCCATCTAATTGCGACAGCTGCAAGGTTTCAGCGACTACGCCCTGTCCGATGAAAGCAGCATCGCCGTGGATAAGAATTGGAATCACGCGTTCGCGTTTGTGATCTTCAAGCCTGTCCTGTTTGGGCCGGACGAGACCCTGCACAACGGGGTCGACAGCCTCGAGATGACTCGGATTGAAAGCGACGGAAACCAGAATCTCTTTGCCTTGCGTGGAAGTATGAATGCCGCTTGCGCCGAGATGGTATTTCACATCCCCGGAGCCTTGCACACTCTCCGGGTCCGGCTCACCTTCGAATTCAGAGAAGACCTGAGCCATCGACTTGCCGATCACGTTCGCGAGTACGTTGAGCCGGCCCCGGTGAGCCATACCAATGACGGCTTCATGAGCATTTCCATTGGCCGCCCGCTCAAGGATCTCGTCGAGCACGGCAATTGTGCTTTCTAATCCTTCTAGCCCGAAGCGTTTTTGCCCGACAAAGCGCGTCTGGAGGAAATGTTCGAATTCTTCCGCCTGAACTAACCGGCTCAGAATGCGGAGCCGCAAGGAATCCTCGAGCTTCCAGGCGTTCATGGTGCCTTCCATGCGGTCCTGAAGCCATTGGCGCTGTTCCGGATTTTGGATATGGAGATACTCGACACCAATCGATCCGCAGTAGGTGGTGCGGAGGCGGTCGAGAATTTCGCGCAACGTCTCATAGGGCTGCATGTATGAGGCGATTGCGCCGCTAGGAGCCTTCACGGCGCCCGCAAGAAACGGCCGATCCAGATCCCAGATGGTGAGCCCGTATGAAGCCGGATCGAGCGCGGCTTCATAAGCAGGCTCTCTGCCCAATGGATTCGTATTGGCAAGCAAATGCCCGCGAATGCGATACGAGATGATGAGCCGAATGACCGCGGCCTCTTTCGCTACGTCCGTGTTCACCTGGGCATAGCGATTCGGCGTGATGGGCTGATCCGTCTGCCAACGGACAGGGGCGGACGGGATTTTCAGATCCCGGAAAATGGCGTCATAAAAGCCGTCTTCGCCGAGCAGCAACTGCTGAAGCTTGGCCAAAAAAGCACCGGATTCCGCGCCCTGGATAATGCGGTGATCGTAAGTGCAGGTAATCGTCAGGACTTTGCTCAACCCGAGCATGGCGCGAGTCTCTTCGCTCGCTGCGGCGAACTCAGCCGGATAATCAATCACGCCGGTCGCGATAATGGCGCCCTGCCCCGGCATCAGTCGCGGAACAGAGCCAAGCGTTCCAACCGTCCCTGGATTCGTCAGAGAAATTGTGGTGCCTTCAAAATCCGATACCTGCAGTTTGTTGTTGCGGGCACGAACCACGATGTCGTCATAAGCCGCAACGAATTGGGCGAAGTTCATGCCATCCGCATTCTTGATATTGGGAACCTTGAGCGAGCGGACGCCATCTTTGCCGGCAACATCTACCGCCAGACCGATGTTCACGTGACTGTGAACGACACGAAACGCTTCTCCGCCGTTCTCGGCGTAGGCCTGGTTCAGGGACGGATTCGATTTGAGCGCCTTCACAATCGCCCAAGCGATGAGGTGGGTAAAGCTGAGTTTGCTTCGAGCCTGCAAGGCGCGGTGCTTATTGATGACGCTGCGATTTTCCTCGATGACGCGGACCGGAATCTGGCGCTGCGAGGTGGCGACGGGAATCGAAAGGCTCGCGATCATGTTTTCCGCGATTCGGGCGGCGGCGCCTCGCAACGGGATGAGCTGATCGTTTGCGCCCACGGTTTTCGATTCCGGCGCGGCAGGCGGGCTAGATGTCGTTTTGGCTACCGCGGTGGGAGCGGTGTTAGCTGCACCGTTTTCTGCCGGAAGGGACGGCGATGCTGCGATACGCGAGCGCTCCTGTGGCGTAGGCGTCGGTTGTGGCGGTTCCTGCTCCGGAGGCAGCCATTGAGGCGGCTCTTTTTGCGGCGGCGTCTCGATCGGCGGCTCGCGCTCCGGCGGCGTTTGTTCCGGGGGTTCTTGTGCCGGAGGTAAGTATTCGGGCGGCTCGCGGTCTGTTATAACTGCTGGTCCGCCGTTGTGACCAAACTCATCGAACAGGTCAGTCCAACCTTCGTCGACACTTTTGCGATCGAACTGATACTGATGATATAGCTCGTCTTCTAACCAGGAGTTAATGCCCAAATCAACAGGTGGATTCGTACTCTCATTGTAACGAAAAGGCCACTTTTCGGCGGCGATTAACCTAACGGATAAGCTGGTAGGGACGGCTCACGTGTGAAGGAATTGGAGCAGATCTTAGCGTTATGGACGCAGGCCGCGAGCAACGGGCAATCTGCGGTCCTCGTCACGGTGGTGAAGACTCACGGCTCTTCGTACCGCCTCCCCGGAGCTCGGTTGTTCTTGCTCTCGAGCGGTGAGCGTGCGGGTTCTGTCAGCGGTGGTTGTCTGGAAGCGGATCTTCTCAAAAAGGCCTGGTGGTTGACCGAACGCGGGCCCACGATTCAGCGTTATGACACAACTCCGGACGGCGAAATCGCGCCCGCGTACGGCTTGGGATGTAGCGGCATCATTCATGTTCTATTGGAGCGCGTGACTGCGGAAAATTCGGGAGTGCTGCCGCTCATAAGTGATGTGAGATCCCAGCGTCGCGCTGCGGCGGCGGTTCACGTGATCGAGCCTGCGAGCGCAGCCGGACAGCAATTGACGATCGATACAAGCGGTCGTGTTCTACACAACCTGCCGAATGCAGAACTCGCGCTCGCTCTCGAGCGGGAAGCGGACTCGGCTCTCGCCGGGCATACATCACATTTGGCGCATCTGAGCGGAGGCGTCGAGGCATTTGTCGAAACGCTGAATCCGCCAGTGCGTCTGCTGGTATTCGGAGCCGGCGATGATGCAATCCCGCTGACGAAGTTTGCGAAATTGCTGGGCTGGAACGTTGTCGTGCTAGACGGACGCGCCCACTACGCGCGCCGGGAAAAATTCCCAGAGGCGGACGACGTGATTACATGGCCAGCCGGTCAGACTCGATTTAAGTTGCCGATCGATTCATGGACAGTCGCGGTTCTCATGACGCATAGTTACAGCCAGGATCTGGACATATTGCAAGCGGTCTCATCACATCCGCTTGCTTATGTGGGCATATTGGGACCGCGGAAACGTGCTTCTCAGCTGCTGACTGATGCAGATCTCGATTCGCCAGAATTTGCTGACGCCCTGCACAGCCCCATGGGTCTGGACATCGGCGCCGACGGGCCCGAGCAGGTCGCATTAGCCGTCATTGCAGAAATCCAGGCTACTTTAAACGGACGAGAAGGCGGGTTGCTCCGTGAACGCACGGGCTCGATTCACGCGAGGACCGGCGAGGAAGAGGACAGCGCGGCTGCTTGGGTTCGATCGATCGCCTGCGCCTAGCTGGATGAAATCTTTCATCATCGCTACGGCCGTCACCCTTGCCTGGGCCGGCAGTTCCTTTTCCCAATCGCTGAAAGAATTTGAAAAGAAAGTTACGGAATTTACGCTCTCGAACGGATTGCACTTCATCAT
>JAFASD010000530.1 GCA_019244945.1 Acidobacteriaceae bacterium
GGTCCCGAAAGGACAGAATAAGCGCCACTCCGCCATGGCGCGTATGGTTGTGAACCAGGCTGAATCGCTCGGAGGAGGCTTTCGTGTACCCGCGCAGATCCCACGCAAACGCCTTTAAATTCACCAAAATCATTATCACCAGGAACGCTGCCAGCATCAAGTGCGCACTTCGGGCAGTTCTCTGGCGAAGCGCTATGCAGATACCCACGAGCAGCGCCGGGTAAAAAGGAAAGTAGCGCTCTGATCCGCTCGTTTCAAAGAGCAGAATCGCGAAAGCAATGGTAGGCAGCATGCCTGCCAGCACCACTCCAAGCGCCGGGCGGCCCTCACGGGTTCGCAGCAGATTCCAGAACAAGACACAAAAGCTAACAAAAACCAGGCCGACTTTCCAGAGCCCGGCACCCAGTAAATCGATCCAACGCACGGGCGCGTACGGATCGCCAAAAACGAATCGTTTGAGAACCGTGCCCTCATCGCCAAGATAGAGGAACGTACGAGTGATCCCGCTCGGAAAGCGAACGAGCGAACGCTCCTGGCTGACGCCATGGCCGCTATTGATGACCCATTGCTTGAATTCCGAGACGGAAGAGATGTGGCAGATCGCTGCGCCGGTCGCAAACACGACTATGCCCAGGACGGCGGCAGCGACGGCTGCTAAGCCAGCAACCCGTATTCGCGCCCGGATGGCCGGGGCGCTCTCGTCGTCCGAAGCGATGCCGGCAAGCAGGGCTAACAAAAGCGCGGCAGGCACACTGAGGATAAACGGAAACCAGATTCCAAATGAAAGTGCCAGCGCACCGCCCGACAGAATACTGCAGGTGGTTCTGTATTTCGGCTCCTGCTCGGCCTTTACCAGGAGCCATATACCAGCCACGCTAAAGGCCAGACCAGGCACATACGCCGATCCGGAGTGCACCCAGTTCAGAAAGGCGTTCGAGACCAGGATCCCCGCGGTCACTGCAAATGCGCGCCCAGTCTCCAACCCAAGCCTGCGGCAGATCGCGAAAACCAGCCCGGCCAGAATCGCGCCAAACACAAAATTGATCGCGAATAGAACCGCCGTAATCTCAAGAATCGGATTCCCGGCGAACCACCACGCGAGCAGCGGCATAGCCAGCTTCCAGAGGGCATACCCCAGAGGCCGCCAAAGCAGGTGTCCGAATTCCCACAAAAGACTCGGCGAAGCCCCCGGGCCGCCTTGCGAATATGTGATCATCTGCCCGACGTATACCAGCGTGTCGCCGATCAACCCGGGTACGGTCGCCAGATCGAGCACCACAAACAGACCGAGAACCGCCGCAACAGAGGGAAAAGACACCCGTTTGTAAGAAGGTGTGTCGCGCTTTGATCCCGGTTTTACCGCAATTGCATCCATGCCCTTCAGATCAGCGGGAAAACCCGGAACCTCCTGATGCATTGTACCTGCTAATGTGCGCCGCCGGACCAACCGTATAGGACACTGTAGGGTGATCGCAGTTCCGGCAGATGCAAATTCGCGAACGTAACAGGGCGCGAACGCCCACTACCGCGGTTCGAGTCCTCCTGATTGCGCCCTCGCCAGAGATTGTGGGCGGCCAATCCGTACAAGCCACATATCTCTTTTCGGTTCTGAGCCAAGTACCAAATGTGGAAATTACTCGGTTCCCACTCGACCGGCGGCCGCCTAGGCCTTTGCTTTGGGTCCGCCGTATCCCCTATTTGCGAACGGTTTTCAATCTTGCGCTTTATGTCACCGCTCTTATGCGGCAGATGCCCAAGCAGGACATCCTGCATATCTTCTCGGCTGGACTGTCCTCCTACACTCTTTGGACCGTCCCGGCGTTGCTCCTTGGCAAACTCTACCGGAAAAAACTCATCGTCAATTATCGGGATGGGCAAGCTGAGCAACACATCACCGGCTGGCGGAGCGCAAAACCGACATTAAAACTTGCCGATCGGGTAGTCGCGCCCTCCCATTACCTGGTCGACGTGTTTGAAAAATATGGGATTCAGGCGCAATCCATTTTCAACATCGTCGATAGCGCCTGGTTCAAGTATCGCGAACGGCGCAAACTGCGGCCCATCTTCTTAGCCAACCGGATGCTCGAGCCTCACTATAACGTGGATTGTATTTTGCGCGGGTTCGCGATTGTCCAGCAGCGCTATCCCGAGGCCAGCTTGACCATTGCGCACGATGGCTACTGCCGCCCGGCTCTCGAAAAATTGGCGCACGATTTGAAGCTCCAGAACACGCGTTTCATCGGACAGGTAGCCCGCCAACACGTCCCGGAATTGTACGATGCTGCGGATATCTATCTGACCACCCCAAATATCGACTGTATGCCCGGCTCCCTACTCGAGTGTCTCGCCTCCGGCTTGCCCATTATTGCGACGAAAGCCGGCGGAATTCCCTACATCGTGAAGGACCGCGAAACCGCGCTG
The DNA here is from genome assembly GCA_019244945.1 of Acidobacteriaceae bacterium. Taxonomy (GTDB): domain Bacteria; phylum Acidobacteriota; class Terriglobia; order Bryobacterales; family Bryobacteraceae; genus Bog-105. The sequence goes on from JAFASD010000530.1 coordinate 2,422, forward strand.
CTAATCGATCTCGATGATGATGAAGCCCTTGCCCAAAGAGCCATAGAACTGCTCGAAAACGAAGATCTGGTCGCGCGCCTTACATCCCGCGGATATGAGGAGGTAAAGCGCTATCATTGGGCGCCGGTTCGCGATCAGTGGGTCGCCCTATATCGGGAGCTCGTAGCCAATGGAGCCGATAACAGAACTGAATGAGCGCGAGAAGCATTTGTCCTGCCGGTATCTCCAAATTGCAGTCTCCAAACGCCTCGGGTGATCATTGAAGTGTTGCGCAAATGGCCGGTCCTCTTGATGGTGCGCTCTCTGGATTATGGCGGCTGCGAGCGCGATGCGTCGAAAATTGCGATTGGGTTGGACCGCGAGCTTTTTGAACCGCATATCGCGGTCTTTTTTGAGGGAGGATTTCGAACGCGAGAAGTGGAATCGGCGGGTGTGCCCATCCTGGGGCTCCCGGTCAGGTCGTTTCTGAATTCGTCCGTGATCCGCGGAGCTCGCCGGTTGCACGCCTACTTTCGCCGGCATCAGATTCAACTGGTCCATGCCTTTGATGTGCCTTTGGATATTTTTGGGGCTCCTGTAGCCCGGTTCTCCCGTGTTCCGGTGGTCATCACCAGCCAACTCTCTTTTCGCAATATGTATTCGGCCCGCGAACGCATCGCGCTCCGTTTAACGGACTGGCTATCGGACCGGGTGGTGGTCAACTCGCGCGCTGTGGGTGACTCTCTCGAACGCGACACCGGCCTTTCAGCCGGGAAAATTTATCTTTGCTACAACGGCGTAAACCCACGTGATTTCTCCCCCGGACAAGGCGTTCATCCTTCCTTTCTGCAAGGCGCCTCGCTTGTGGTTGGGTCAGTTTGTGTGATGCGCCCGGAGAAACGCATGGATTTGCTCATCGAGTCTTTTGCTCAAATTCGGCAAATCGATTCGGGATTGCGCCTGCTTCTGGTCGGCGAAGGCTCGGAGCTCCCGCGTTTGATGGCGCTGCGGAGCCGCCTGGGATTGGAGGATGTCTGTCACTTTGAGCCGGCTCGTCCCGATGTCGCTGCCTGGATGCGCTCCATGGACATCTACGTCAACTGCTCTTCTTCGGAAAGCTTTCCGAATGGATTACTAGAGGCCATGGCTTGCGGTTGTTGCGTGATTGGAGCAAAAGTAGGCGGGATCCCGGAACTGGTCACGCATCTGGAGGACGGCTTGGTTTTCGATTCGGAAAATGCCGGCCAACTCGCCGAGATGCTGCGCCTCGCAGTGTCCAGCCCTACCCTGAGACAGACGCTTCGTCACAAGGCGGTCATCACGGCGCATCAGCGTTTTTCGATGCAGGCCACAATTCAACGCACCGAGGCGCTTTACCAGACTTTGCTTGAGCAGCGCGGCGTGGTGGCGCCGCCGCTTCCGGCATGCTGAAACCGGGTGTCTGGAAGAAGGAACTGTTCTTTGAAGCTCCTCCTGCCAACCCGTTCGTCCGTCTGTATCATTGGTTATCGAAAAATCGGGTGTCTTTGCATTTGCTCAATCTGCCCGATTCCCCTACCCCGCAAGACGCAAAGATATTCGAGCGGCTCATGCCACACATACGCCTGTCGAGCGGCGTCTATCGGAGTACATTTCCTCGGCGATTTCGCGATCTCGACCCCGTAGTGAATGGCGTACTCGCCCAGACTTTCCCCTCCTCGCTCCAGCTTCTTCGAGTCGAGGATTGGGCGGCTTCCACTTGCCTGACCTCGTGCGAATGGGCCAAAACTCTATTTCTCGTGTTCCCCAACTCGAAGTTTGTCGCCTCGGACATTCTGCTGTTTCTTGTCGAGATCGAGAATCTCGAATCGGGCGAAAGGTTCATCTTCGAGCCCGACGGTCATCCGCTGCAGTACGTCAATCCGCCATTCGTCATTCGAATGCAGCCTCCTGAGCATCGGGCCGTATTACTGAATCGATTCCTGTACCTTCGCGCGGTACGCCGCTGGCTGCGCTTGGCTGATCTGCGTACCGTACCCGCTTCCTGGGAGGATCCGCTCAGCCGCGACCCGGTTCACCGGAACGGTTATAGGATGCGCAAACTGCCGCTCATTCACCCGGAGGCTTTGCACCTGGCGCAAAACGACGCTCGTTTCTTAATTCGGCGTCAATCCGTCTTTGACACACTGGACGACCCCTGCCATGCGATTCGATCCATGAACATCTTCAATCGCGCGTACTTTTCTGAAGAACAACTTGCGCTGGGCGCTCGCGCCGTAATTAGCAGCCTGCTTCCCGGCGGCATTTGGATTGCCGGGCGCACCATTCGGGAGGATCCTGCCGCCCACGAGGTCACCATATTCCGAAAAACCGATTCCGGGATTTTGGATATTGTCGAGCGGGTCGGCCCAGGTTCAGAAATTGAACCGGTTGCGCTCGCGGTCAGCCGTTCACTCGTCTCGCCGAGTACCCCTTAGAGGAAGTCACGGTCAGGACCTGTGCTCACCTTAGTGACTCTGCGTGTTATGCTTGGCGCGGAAACAAGGGAACTTGTTCATATCTGCCGCCTCGGCGTCGATGACATTTAGTAGCGGATGAAGATCTATCAACAAGCTCCGGCCGATGTCACCCGGTACATCGATCTGCACCGGGATATCGCGCTCGAGGACGAAGTACAACATTTCGAAAACTACCTTCGGCCGATTCGCCGCTTCAAAGAAATCACTCCAGACACGGAAATTCTCGAAATCGGAACCGGGACAGGATGGTTTCCCCTTCTCTGCAAACTGCGCGGGCTAAAGTGCAAAGGCCTTGAAATCAGCTCGCACTTGATCGAGATTGCAAAACAAACCGGCCGCCGGTATGGCATCGAGCCCGATATCGAGCTGGGTAATCTCGAAGACTACGGGCTGCCCGACGACTTCTACGACGTTGTGATTGCCTCCTCTGTTTTCGAGCACGTCGAGGATTGGCGTACCGGCGTTCACAAAGTATACAGGACCCTAAAAGCCGGCGGCGTTCTCTACTTCGAATCCACAAACAAGTTCAGTTTTACATCCGGCGAATACAGCGGCATCCCTTTATATGGCTGGATGCCCAACGCATGGCGCTATGCGATACGGAAAAAAGTTCAGGGTGAAGACATTATGAAGCTGGGCATCGATTTTCATCAGTTCACCCACGCCTGTCTTCGCAGCGAGTTCAAGCGCGCGGGCTTTACCCGCATACTGGATCGTGTCGACGTCGCCGAAAATGAGCACATCACCACGGGTTTTAGGCGTCGCGTTGTTCGTCTGGCGAAACGTTTCGGTCCCGCCCGGGCATTGGCGCTCACGTTTGCGGAAGCGACCCGTTTTATCTGCATCAAGTAGCGCATGACGGTGCAACAGCAAATCCAGACTTTGGAAGACCTCGGCGGCGCATCCGCCCTGATCCGGAGGTCGTGGCTGGAGAACAAAGACCAGACGCTCGATTACAATGCTGCGTTTCTGGCTTCATCTTACGCTTATCCGGGTACGGACCTGGAGTTATCCCCCGCCATCTACGATGACCGACGCAACCTGATTGCGTTTGTCAGCGCATTCCCACGGCGAGTGGTTTGGAATGGCCAGTTTCTTCGTTTGGCATTGCTCACTTTCTTTACCGTCGCGCCGGAGGCAAAAGGGCGTGGTCTAGGGAAGGCGGTTTGGGCGGAGTGCCTCGAACGCGCGCGTGGCGGCGGCTATGACGGCGCAATCCACTATTGCGTCGTTGGAAATAAATCGAACTTTGTCACCGTCGCGGCCGCGCGATCCATCGGGCTCACTTCTGAGCGAGTTTTTACAATCAAGTATTTGATGCGACCCCTCAAAGCGCCTGAACTCGCAAGTGAATCGGCTGACGCTGCGGGCGCGGAAATATTATTTCGGGAACTCGCGGCCGAGCTGCCGTCGAAAGCTCGCCTTTGCCGCTCCTGGAGTGAAGACGAGATTCACTGGAATTGTTCCGTGCGCTATGGCGGAATCACCGAGGTGCATCCCAGCGGACGCGGCCTTCTGACGGCGTACGTGCTGAATACCGCCAATACGCCTCCCGTTGGATGTCTCTTCATTGAAGATTTGTTGTGGGATGATTTGACGGCCGACGAGCGAGCCAAACTGTTCAAGCGGATGCTCGACCGAGCCGGCGCGAAGGCTCAGATCGCGGTTGCGCCCTTATGGGGATATTCCGACACGGAGCCCTTCGTGAAAGCGGGATTTCGGCGATCGACGCGCGCGATGCACATGTATCTGACGCTCTGGAATCGCCACGGCCTGAATAGCTCGCCACTGCCGATGTACATCGATGTGTATTGAGACGAGGAGATCCGCCGGATGAATTCAATCACTCAAAGCGATCAATTAAACGAGGAACTGCGAAGCATCGTTGCGGGCGTAGGCGGCATATCGCCCGATTTCGACAGCAAAGCGCATTTGTACAACGATCTGGGAGTGCCGTCTGTAAAAGCACTGCATCTTCTGCTTACGCTCGAAGAGCGGTATGGCATCTCCATCGACGACGATGAGTTTGTGGAAGCCACTTCGCTCGACAGTTTGCGCGCTCTAATAGCCCGGCTTCTCGGTTGAACCAATGCATCAATTAGAGATCGCCATCTCGCGACCCGTTCCCGCCACTCTCGTCGAGGAAGTGGAGAAGAAGAGCGTTTATATCTCGCGCCATCTTCAGAATTTGAAAGTCGCCGACTCAGGATCTCGACTGCGACTCACGATTGACGAGCCCGCGCACGCCGCCGAAACCGAAGCCAAAGTTCAGCGTTTCATCGCGGCGATGCTCAAGGGCTATCGCAAGTTTGATCGCAAGTTGATTTACAAGAGCGGCTTCGAGCCGCGCTACACGCGGAACGTTTGGGAGGAAGCGCAGCAACGTAAGTGGGTGTTCGATGCGGGCCTCGGCCAAGTTTCCCTACGCGGCCCGGCTTTCGGTCTTTTTCAATACTTCGAGCATACCTTTCGCGAAATGACCGAAAAGCAGTTCCGCGCCGACGAGCGCCGCTTCCCGACCCTGATTCCGGCCGACGTTCTCGGGCGAGTCGGCTATTTCAGCTCCTTCCCGCAAGGGATCACGTTCGTCTCTCATTTGCATGAAGATTTCGATCTGCTGGATGACTTTTCCCGCGCGAACAAGGAAGGCCCGCTCACGTTCCCCAACAAGGACGTGCTTGATCGGCCTTGCCATTGCCTCACGCCCGTGGTCTGCTACCACTGCTATCGAATGCTTGAGAACGAAACCATACCGCCGAACGAAGTGCGGTCATTCACTGCCGTCGGATCCTGTTTTCGGTACGAATCCCGCAACACAACGTCGCTCGAGCGACTTTGGGATTTCACCTTGCGTGAGTTTATCTTCGTGGGATCGCGTGAGGGCGTGAAGCAGAAGCGGCAGCAGTCGATGGATGCCGTCAAGGCCTGGGTCGAGGAACTGAAGCTTGCGGTGACGTTCGAGACCGCCAGCGATCCGTTCTTCACCGCGGATTTCTCGGAGAAGACCTATTTCCAGCTGCTTTCCGACCTGAAGTACGAGATGCGTGTCCAAATTGCGCCGGATCGAAGCATCGCGGCCGGATCGTTCAATCTGCATAACGATTTCTTCGGTAAGACCTTTCAGATCAGCTCAGGCGAGGTTACCGCTTTTTCAAGCTGCGTCGGATTTGGAATCGAGCGCTGGATCTGCGCTTTCCTGTCGCAAAAGGGTTTTGATGTAAAGCAGTGGCCCGAGCAAGTTCAGCCATTCATAAAATCGGAAAGCTGATGCGATTTTTTCAATCCGTACTGACGCGGTTTTACCGGTATCCGCTGTTTGTCAGCCGCTGTGCGCAGGTGGGCCGGAATCTCTCTATGTCGGGCAAATTCCCGCACATTACTGGACATACCAGAATTTACATCGGCGAAGACGTGCGCATTCAGGCCGGTTTTACTGTCTCGAGCGGCCGCACGTTCGACGATCCAACGCTGGTGCTGGAGGACGGCGTCATATTAGGCGAACGCGTGGTTTTTTCCGTCAATAGAAGGGTCGTGGTGGGCGCGGGCACTCACATCGGTTCGCGTTGCTATATCTCGGATAACGACGGCCACCCCCGCGATCCCGAGGCGCGGGTGAAGGGCTTGCCTCCGGCAGCGGAGGACATCCTCCCCGTTTCGATCGGCCGCAACGTGAGGATCGGCTCAGGCACCTATGTCACAAAGGGAGTAACCATCGGCGATGGCGCCGGCATTGCGATGAAGAGCGTGGTTTCTTACGATATCCTCCCCGGAGCGTTCGTCGCCGGAAATCCCGCGCGGCCTGTGATCGGGCAGGGCCCCGGATAAGCATGGGCGGAATCGATGCTCTTCTTCTAAAGATCAAGCGCGGGGAAAATCCTTTCTTCAGGCAGCTCCGCGCTGTGGGCT
>JAFASD010000205.1 GCA_019244945.1 Acidobacteriaceae bacterium
ACGGTGCAAGAGCTTTGCTCTAGTTGCTCGCTCTTACATCGCTGACTGCAAAGGGGACTTCCCGTTCCGTATCTGGCTTACAGTTGGCATAACCTGGGACGCTCTGTAAACGGTAGGCCGTAAGGGCGGATCTATCGAGTCATAGTCCGTCCAGCTCCCGAGTTGCCTCTATGGAGACAATGATCAGGAATAGAGCCTGAACACTTGCGTTGATATTTAGAAGTCTATATAATTAGACTTCTATTTATGGCTCGCGTTGATGCCCTTCAAGGTTCCCTGGATCTTCTCGTTTTAAAGCTGCTCTCGCGCCGACCCGGCCTGCACGGCTACGCCATCATGTCAGCTGTCCGTGAGAATTCGCAAGAAGTGCTGCGCGTTGAAGAAGGGTCTCTTTACCCGGCACTCCACCGAATGGAGGAGTCTGGTTGGATTCGTGCCAAGTGGGTAGACAAAGACAACGGGCGGCGCGCCCGTATTTATGAACTCACGGCTGCGGGTAAAAAGCAGTTGGCAGCAGAGGAATCGCGCTGGGTCTCTGTAACGACCGCAGTAAATCGCGTCTTGAGGATGGCCTGATATGTCAGTCTGGTCGCGGCTCTTTAATCTTTGTCGAACCGAGCGTTTGCATCGCGAACTTGACGAAGAATTCCAGGCGCACATCGATGAAGCAGTCGAGGAAGGCCGCGATCCGGAGGAAGCGCGAAAGGCGTTCGGGTCGTTGTTGCACTATCGCGAGCAGAGCCGCGATTTGAAACTGGCTGTCTGGATGGATTCAATCCGGGGAGACTTGATTTTTGGCTGGCGGCAATTGTGCAAGCGTCCGGCTACCTCAATGGCGGCGGTCCTGTCACTCGCACTCGCCATCGGCGCGTGTACGTCGGTATTCCGCCTGGTAGACGCTCTGCTGCTCAGGCCATTGCCGGTGCGAAACGCAGATCAGTTGAATGCGATGGTGTTGCGGGGCGTTGGGCCCGACGGCTCCATCAGGGACAGCGAGTGGGGCGAATATCCTCAATTCCTGCTCATGAGAGAGGCCGTCAAGGCTGATGCGGAACTGATTGCCGCTTCCGGGACTGATCGAGTGGATCTGACCTTCGGTTCCGATGCAGATATGGAACGGGCGCATCGGCAATTTGTGTCGGGCTGGATGTTCAGCGCGTTTGGGTTAAAGCCGGCGCTGGGCCGTCCGTTGGCCGGGAGCGACGATATCAAGCCGAAGGGAAGTCCGGTGGCGGTGCTTTCTTATGATTACTGGTCACAGCGCTTCGGGCGGGATCCCGGCGTAATCGGCCGCAAACTTCGGCTTGACAACGATCTCTATGAAATCATCGGTATCGCGCCGGAAGGCTTCACGGGCACGGAACCCGGAACGTTTACGGATATTTTCCTTCCGTGTGAGATGTACGAAGGCGCAACCCATGACGACCAGGCTTGGCTCCGCACCTTCATACAAATGAAGCCAGGCGGCTCGCAAACGCGTGTCAGGGAGCGCCTGCAAGCGATCTGGACCGCGGTGCAAACGGCACGCGCCAAGGGCTTCACCAGTTGGCCCGCGGAGCGCAGAGCCAAATATCTGCAGCAGCAAATCATTCTGGAACCAGCGGGGGCCGGCCTATCGCTCATGCAGCACACTTATCGAATTGCTTTGCTCTGCATCGGAGTCATCGTTGGCTTGGTTTTGCTGATCGCATGTCTGAATATTGCCAATCTGCTCAGTGCGCAAGCTGCCGCTCGATCGCGGGAAATGGCTCTGCGCGTCTCGATCGGGGCCGGTAAATCGCGTCTCATTCAGCTCGTCATAGTAGAAAGCGCGTTGTTGGCGGCTTTGGCAACTTGCGCCGGCTGCCTGTTTGCGTGGTGGTCAGCGCCGTTCATCGTGGCGAGAATCAATCCTTCCGATAATCCGGCGCGCCTGAGTCTCCCCGCCGATTGGCGCGTACTGGCGTTTCTTGCGGTGCTGAGCGCCGGCGCGACCCTGCTATTCGGTCTGCTGCCAGCATTCCGTGCATCGTCGACTAATCCGGCGCTAGCACTGAAAGGCGGAGATCATCCGCACTCCCGCCATTGCTTGATGTATGGCTTAATCGCCACTCAGGTTGCCTTCTGTTTCATTGTCCACTTCGCAGCCGATGCGTTTGTCGCCACCGCGCGGCGGCTCTCGAATCAACCCACCGGGTTCTCTGCGGAACGGATCCTGACTCTCGAAACCGTGGCAAAGCGGGCCCAGTCGGTAGAGCTCTGGTTCCAAGCGGCTGATCATCTGCGCGAGCTGAGCGGTGTGGAGAGTGTTGCCGTTGCCGATGTCGCACTATTCGGCGGTTCAACCAGCAACGGCTTCGTCTCTACCGGTGGGAACGCGCCATCCCCAGTCCTTGCGCTTTTCTTGAATGTGTCTCCGGGCTGGCTGCAAACGATGAAGATTCCCCTGCTGGAAGGCAGAGATCTGCGGCGGAGTGATACAGCACAGAATAGTGCGCTGGTGAACGTGGCTTTTGCGAAAGAGTATTTCCACGGTCTTGATCCGGTGGGCAAGTCTTTCACGAGGGGAATGCTGACCTTTCAAGTGGTGGGTCTAGTGGCTAATGCGCAGTACCGCAGTATCCGCGAGCCCATGCCGCCGATCGCGTACATTCCTCTTGGTTCGCCAACGACCCACGCAGCTAGCCAAGCTACATTTCTGGTGCGAACGAGGAGCCCGAATCCGTATGTTTTGGCGTCGATGCTCCGCCATGAGGTAACGCGGGCCCGGCCGGAACTGCGCGTCAGCAA
>JAFASD010000263.1 GCA_019244945.1 Acidobacteriaceae bacterium
CATTATTCTGCGCGACGTCCGGCGTTTCATAGAGCGCGCCGAAATTCGCGGCGGATTCGACATTACTCGGCAACGCAAAATTCGGATGATTGAAGATGTTGAAGAACTCGGCCCGGAATTGTAGATTCGCTCTTTCTCCGAAACGGGTGTTTTTGATAACGGAGAAGTCGAAATCATGAAAGCCTGGTCCCGTTACGATGTTCCGCCCGGAATTGCCGAATGACAAAATCGGGTTCTGCACAAACGCAGCCGTGTTGAACCACTGCTGCAGTGTGTGAGGACCGGTGTTTGGATTGCTGATGACGTTCGGCCGGTCGTTTCCTTCACCAGTGCGGCTGTTGTTGAGGCCGGTCAGCACTGAAAAGGGCTGTCCCGTCTGTAAAGTGAGAATACCTGCGAGCTCCCACCCATTCGCCAGCGCAGCGGGTGCGGCGGATAACCATTGCTTCACCGGAATCTGCCACACGAACGATCCGCTGAAGCGATGTCGAATATCGAAATCGGAGAGCCCACGTTCTCCTTCGAGAATGTTGAAGTTATTTTGCGGCAGTACTGTCGTTCCGTTCGCTCCTGAGCCGTAGAAATCCGAAGCTTCATCGATTGATTTCGAAAACGTGTAATTGAGCTGGAAAGAGAGGCCGTGCGTAAGCTGTTTCGTGAGACTCGCCTGCAGGCTGTCATAGTGCGAGTTCACGGGAGTTTCGCCGGTCAGGATTTTTGGATATCCAAAATACTGGTTGCGCACAATTCCGGGCAGTGCGCCGATATTGCTTTCGAGGATGGGAATCACCGGAGGCGGCACTCCGATCAGTTGCAACCGCTGCGTCAGCGACGGAGTGAGGGTATTTAACTGCGCCTGTGTCGTGTAAGCTTGATCCGTATCGACGAAACGCGGCAGGTGCGTGCCGTGCGTGCCCACATAACCCCCTTGCAGAACCATGTTCCAGGGCAGCTCCTGTTGGATGTTGAAGTTGTAATCCTGCGCGTAGGGCGTGCTGAAATTTTGGCTTACGATTGTCAGCACCGGGAAAGCCGTTGGGCCGAACGCCTGCGGCCATCCGATGAAAGGAGCGGAATTGTAGTAATCGGGAAGGTACGGCGGGTTTAGCGCCACATTGCCGGGAATGTTGCCAATGATTGTGTCATAGAAAATGCCGTAACCGATGCGAAAAACAGTGTGGTACGTCTGCCCCAAACTATATGCAATTCCGATTCGGGGCGCGAAATTGAGGTGATCGCCATTGTAAATGCCGGGAACCTGGCTTTGGGTCACGATGCCAGCTTGTTCTAAGGCATTCAGGTCGGTTTGACTTGCTGTCGGCGCCAGATAGGTTTTAAAGTTTTGCGGGAAAAACGTGCTCAGCAGGTTATTTACATCTTTCAGGACCGTGTTGAGCTCATATCGCAGGCCGTAGTTAATAATCAGATTCGGCCGGAACTTAAAAGTATCCTGTGCGAAGAAATCGAAACTCGAAGTGCGCAAACCGCGTTCCGAATTGCCGACAAACTGTAGGGAGCTGGCTGGTAGTCCTTCGGCAAAATCGACAAGAGCATTTGAAATGCCTTGCGGGTTCTGCGATCCGTCGAACACCAGTTCACCGCTGAAGGCGAGGTCGTATATACGGTTCAGTTGCAGGCGTCGAATATCGGTGCCAAATTTCCAAGAATGCCGGCCGGAAGTGTACGAGAATTGATCAACATACTGGAATGTATTAATTGTCGAGCCCGAAGGATTGTTATCGCTGCCGCCCAGGTTCGATACTGCACTTCCGGCGGAAACAAGGCCGCCGGATAGCGTAATAAACGGGATGTTTCCCACGCTCATTGGTGCTCCGGCGCTATAGCCTGTGTTAATTCCGTAAGTCGCCGCCTGAGGTCCTTGCTGATTGACACTAAGTTCGTGCGTGCGATTAAAGCCGAAGCGCGCCTCATTTAACGCGTGTGGTCCAAAAAGTTTGGTATAACTCAGTGAGAGCAGCTCATTTGAACCGGTAAGAATCGTCCCGAAGCCCGGAACAGAAGTGGAACTCTGTCCCGGTGTAAATGGATACGCCGTGTTCGACCGGGATTGGCTATAACGGGCGGAGAGCGTATCGCTGTTATCGAAACGGTGATCGATCTTTATGAGCCCCTGATCCGTATCCTGAGTCAGATTTGGACTGGAAACGTAATTGCCGAGCGAATTCGCCAGATTCGGCTGCGGCCACAAATTGAATAACTGCGCGCTGACGGCGTTCACGGGAACTGTCACCTGTTGTCCATTCGCGTTGGTGAAGATGCCACGCCGCTCGGCTAAAGTCGGAACATTGGTAATGAGGGTGATGCCCGCGATTCGTCGAAAGCCCTCATAATTCATGAAAAAGAAGGTGTGATCTTTCTTAATCGGTCCGCCGAGTGTTGCACCGAACTGGTTCAAGCGCAGCTCCGGCGTCGCAAAGCCTGCCGGGTCAAAAAAGTTACGCGCATCCAGCGCATTGTTCCGAAGAAACTCAAACAACGAGCCGTGCAGATCATTCGTTCCGGAACGCGTCACTAGGTTGACAATCGCTCCGCTGTTACGTCCGTACTCGGCAGTGAACGTGTTGGTCTGCACTTCGAACTCCTGGATGGAATCGATCGAAGGCTGCATGGCCACCGCGCCGGAAACATAGTTATTGTTGTCGACACCGTCCACCAGAAAATTATTCGA
>JAFASD010000351.1 GCA_019244945.1 Acidobacteriaceae bacterium
GATGTCCGCCGACAACGCTTACGAAGGGCGCGCCAAGAAGGAAGTGGGACGCCTGGAGCGGGAGCGCAAGCACCTGCAGCAGAATCTCGCCGGCATCAAGGATATGAACGGACTTCCGGACCTACTGTTCGTAATTGATTCGAACAAAGAGGCCATCGCCGTTAAGGAAGCCCGCAAGCTGGGAATACCCGTAGTGGGCGTGGTTGATACGAACTGCGATCCAGACGAAGTCGATTACGTTATTCCAGGGAACGACGACGCGCTGAGAGCGATTCGGCTGTTCACGACCAAGATCGCTGACGCCGTGGTGGAAGGCCGTTCTCTGGCAACCGAACAGGAATTCACCGCGGAGAAGATTGTCAGTGAAGAAGAGGGCGCCCCGGAACACACGCCGGAAGAGTACACGCAGTACATGGATCCCAAATACGCGGAGCAGTTGATGTCGGAGAGCCTGGCCACCAGCAACGAACCGGAACCGCCTCCTCGCAAAGGCCCCGGAAGTGAGACGCCCGAAGAAGTAGCAAGCACCACCGTCAGCGAACATTAATCGCTTCTCGAAATAAAAGCATCATGGCTGAAATTAACGCACAGTTAGTAAAACAACTCCGCGATAAGACCGGCGCGGGAATGATGGAGTGCAAGAAAGCGCTCATAGAGGCGAATGGAGATCTTCCGCAAGCCGAGATTATACTTCGCAAGCGCGGAATTGCGGCCGCTACCAAGAAAGAATCGCGCTCGACCAAACAGGGCCTGATCAGCGCTTTCATTGCCCCCAGTGAGAAACTCGGCGCGCTGGTGGAAGTGAATTGCGAGTCGGATTTCGTCGCTCGGACCGAAGATTTTCAGGCCTTGGCCGCTGATGTCGCGTCTCACATCGCGGAAATTAAGCCAAAGCTCGTCCGCGTAGACGAGGTCACTGACGCCGAACGCGCCAGCTTCAAAGCGCACGAAGCTCTCTACGAGCAGAAGTTCGCGAAAGATCAAAGCACGACAGTTGGTGAACTGGTTAAAAGCAAGATCGCCAAACTCGGCGAGAACATCGCCGTTTCCCGCTTTATCCTGTATGAGGTGAACGGCAGCGGCGTCGTCGCAAATTACATCCATACCGGCGCTCAGATCGGCACCTTGCTTGAAGTGAAGACGAAAAGCGATGACGTCCTGACCAACCCCGAATTCCGCAAGCTTGTTCATGATATTGCCATGCAAATCGCCGCGTCGCACCCGGAATTCGTGAGCAAGGAACAAGTGCCGGAAAACCTTTTGGAGCGGGAGCGCGACATACAACGGGAACGCGCGCGTGGTGAGGGCAAACCCGCTAAGATGATCGACAAAATCGCCGAGGGTCGCATGAGCAAGTTCTACGAGGAAATATGCTTGCTCGAGCAGCCCTTCATCCGCGAAAACACAATTGCGGTCGGCGAACTGATTCGTAGCGCAAGCGAAAAATTGGGCGAAACGATCAGCGTGAGCCGGTTTGTGCGCTACAAAGTCGGGGATGCGATGGACGCGCCCGGCGTTGAGGAGAGTCCGTTGCCCGTAACAGCCTAGCGGGCTTTCGCAGGTAAAACGGGAACCGCGGCCGTTAACCAGCCGCCGGCGCGCCCATGCCACACTATCGACGACTCCTATTAAAGATCAGCGGTGAGGCTTTGGCGGGTCCGCTATCGTTCGGCCTGGATCCCGATCGTGTTATCTCGCTCGCCGCTGAAGTTGCGGATGTCGCCCGTGAGCGTATCGAGGTGGGCCTGGTGTTAGGCGGCGGCAATATCTTCCGGGGCGTCGCGGCCGCTGCTCACGACATGGATCGCGTCACCGGAGACCAGATGGGTATGCTCGCGACGGTCATCAATGCGCTCGCGTTTCAGGCCGCCCTCGAACAACAAGGCATCCCAACTCGGGTGATGACAGCCATTCAGATGCATCAGGTGGCTGAGCCGTACATCCGCCGCAGGGCTATTCGCCACCTGGAGAAGGGACGGGCGGTCATTTTTGCGGGCGGCACTTCCAATCCCTATTTCTCGACAGATACGGCGGCCACTCTGCGCGGGCTTGAGATTCACGCCGATATCATTGCCAAGGCAACCAGCGTGGACGGCGTCTATGACAAAGACCCCAAAAAGCACGCCGACGCCAAAAAGTACGTTGAGGTGAGCTATACCGAAGTGCTGTCCAAGGCGCTCGGGGTCATGGATGCCTCCGCTGTCGCCATGTGCCGCGATAACCGCATGCCCATTATGGTCTTCGATCTTAATGTTGCGGGCAATATAATGCGGATGGCGAGGGGCGAGGCTGTCGGTACAATAATTCGCTGATCGCAATCAACCAATATGAAACAGGAACATCCAGCTACTCCTGCTGCCAGCTCGTTTAAGAACGTCAAGGAAGTGGAAGCCAATGCCCGCGCGCGCATGGAGAAAGTGCTCGGGGAATTACAGCACGAGATGGCGCACATTCGAACGGGTCGCGCCTCGATCAGTCTTCTGGACAGCGTGCGCGTGGATTACTACGGATCGCCTGTCCCGCTGAATCAGGTCGCGCAACTGCACGTTCCCGAGCCGGCCATGATCACCGTCCAGCCCTGGGACACTTCGACCATCGGACAGATCGAGAAAGCCATTCGGAATTCTGATCTGGGCCTAAATCCCTCAAATGACGGCAAAATTGTCCGAGTGCCGATTCCGCCCTTAACGGAGGAGCGCCGGCGTGATCTCGCAAAGAAGCTGAGTCACATCGCCGAAGAGCGGCGCGTTGGCCTGCGAAACGTCCGCCGCGATGCCAAT
>JAFASD010000018.1 GCA_019244945.1 Acidobacteriaceae bacterium
CGAGCCAGGAAGGTGAACGTACGCTGCCCACCAAGAGGCAACTCGCTGACTTGAGCAGTGTTCAGGTTGGCTCCGATCACCGGAGTTTCGGTCTGGAGTAGCGGAGCGGATGCGGTCACTTCCACTGTCTGCGAGGCGTTGCCTACCTGGAGGGTGATGTTGGCGGCAACCGGCGCGCCCGCAACCACGATCACACCCTTTTGCTGCGCTCTTTGGAAGCCGGGCGCTTCCACTGTGACGGTATAGGTTCCGGGATTCAGCGTGGGACGAGTGTAGATGCCGGCATTGTCCGTGACCGTATCGGAGGCAACTCCCGTAGCATCGTTCGTTATCGTTACCTTCGCATTTGGAACTGCTGCGCCTTGTGCGTCAGTGATGCTGCCGGTTACCGTTCCAAGGTCCCGCTGCGCCAGAGCAAGCGTGCTCAACAGCAGAAAAGAAAAGGCCACCAAAATCCGACTGAGCCAACGTGACATAGATCCCCTCCAATGTGGAATCGAATGGACCGCTGAAATTAACTAAGGTAGAACGTTATCACACGTAAACGCTTGCTTCAAGCGCTTTTTGCCCATTTGTTCGTTTGATTTGCGGCTGTGCGGCAGGAGTGAGGCCGAGCGAACGCACGGAAGACGTCCAGCGCTCCCTCGCTATAATGGCGAATCCGTGACACGCAACGTTGTCCTGGCCTGTATCACGTTTACTGCCTTAATCGTGGGCGCGGCGCCAAGCTTCCAAGCGGACTTTCGAGACATTGCCGGTGCCGCAGGCGTAACCGGCGAAAACATCTACGGCGGACTCGAGCGCAAAGACTACATCCTGGAGACAACGGGCAACGGAGTCGCAATTTTCGACTACGATGGCGACGGACGCAACGACATCTTTATCGCCAACGGCACCCGCCTCGATCAGCAAGCAGACAAGGGCGCCAACTTACCGCAGCTTTATCACAACGAGGGCAACGGCCGGTTCAAGAATGTCGCAGCGAAAGCAGGATTCAAAGCGGGAGGCTGGGCACAAGGTGTCTGCGTAGGCGATTACGATAACGATGGTTGGCCCGATCTTCTAGTTACCTATTACGGCCATAACGTGCTGTATCGAAATCGGGGTGACGGCACCTTCGAAGACGTGACTGAAAAAGCGAAGTTGCCGGTCACCGGCATCCGCTACGGCTCGGGCTGTTCTTTCGTCGATTACGATCGCGATGGTTACCTGGATCTGTTCGTTGCGAATTACGTAGATTTGGACCTGACCAAGACGCCCCGGCCGGGTCACGGCGACTATTGCATCTGGAAGGGCATTCCCGTCATGTGTGGACCTCGTGGTCTTCCGCTTGCCCATAACGTGCTCTATCACAACAACAGAGATGGAACGTTCACTGATGTTTCCGAATCAGCCGGAATTCTAAAGCCCGGCGGCCGGTATGGGCTCGGAGTTGTGGCAGCCGATTTTGACAACGACGGATGGCCGGACATCTATGTCGCCTGCGACATGACACCCAGCCTGCTATTCCACAACCTGCACAATGGCACATTTGAGGAGCGCGGCGCGGAGGCGGGCGTGGCCTACAATTACGATGGCGCGCTGCAGGCCGGAATGGGAATCGCAGTCGCGGATTACGATGGCGATGGGTTGCTCGATATAGCCAAAACGAACTTCTCCGGCGATCTGACTTCGCTCTACCATAACGACGACGGGAAATTCTTTACCGATGTTTCCCGGGAGGCGGGTCTCAAGGCCCGTCAACTGCTCGGTTGGGGCGTGGCCTTTGTGGATGTTGATGACGATGGCTGGCGTGACTTAGTCGTCGCGAACGGGCATGTTTACCCTGAAGTGGAAGGCAAGCAGCTTGGCGATACTTACTTTCAGCCGACTGTTCTTTATCAGAACCTGGGAACAGGAAAATTCAGGGATGTCACCGGGCAGGCTGGACCAGCGTTCCAGATTGCTCGCCCGGCGCGCGGGCTGGCCGTGGGCGATCTGGATGGAGATGGCCGCCCCGAAATCGTTCTGGTAAACATGAACGCAACGCCGAGTTTGTTGAAGAACGACGGCCCACATGGACACTTCCTCAACGTTTCGCTTGCGGGAACGAAATCGAACCGCAGCGCAATCGGCGCGCGGGTGATTGTCACGGTGGGAAGCCGGAAGATGATTGATGAAGTAATGAGCGGCGGTAGCTACTATTCGCAGAATTCTTTCACGCTGCACTTCGGTTTGGGCGAGGCGACCCGAGCAGAGAACATCGAGATCCGTTGGCCCAGCGGAACTATCCAGACTACGGGCGCCGTGAGCGCCGATCAGAATTTGCGAATTGTCGAGACGTCAAAGCAGTGAAGCAAGGCCTCAGTCGCCGCGAATTCCTGGCTACTGCCTCCGCCATTCCCGCGCTGACGTGTTCGCTCCCTGAGTGGGCTCTTGCCGAAGAATCGCAACACACTCCGCCCTATCTCGCGCTCAAGAGATTTATTCTTCCCGGAAACGACGAATTTCCGGAAGAAAAAACTGCTTCACTCATCCGGGACTCTCTACATCAGGCGCTGCGCTCTGGGGAATTGCCGGATTGCAGCGGTTCCTCACCGTGCCCGAAGAGCTATCGCGCCATTGCTCCCGATCTCGAAGAAGGAATTTTCGATTCGAACAGCGGCTCGGTAGCTGAAGGATGGAAACGCTGGATCCAATCTCTCGGCGCGATCCGGCGAGCGGAATTTTATCCATTGCCGGAGGGAATCATCCGGTATGAGGTGGCAAGCGAGCGTGATGGCAAGCTCGTCTACCGCACGGGCCAATGGAAGCAAAGCTGGACCTCAGGCAAACTGGTCGCGTTCTCCCCGATCGAGGAGCATGTTGCTTCATCCGCGCAGCCCTACTTCCGTGACGTAACCCGTGCGGCATTTAAGAATGTCACGTCATTCACGGAGCAGCTCTCCCGAGGCGTGCCTTATTGGCGTGCACGGCTCGATCCCGCGACCGGAATCGACATATACGGCAGCAACGGCATTGCCGTCGGCGACATCGACAATGATGGATACGACGAGATCTATGTATGTCAGCCCGGTGGCCTGCCCAACCGGCTTTATAAGTTCAATGTGGATGGATCGCTTGCCGATATCACTGCGGAGTGGCAGGTCGGAATCCTGGATGAAACGTCGACTGCATTGTTTCTCGATCTCAGAAATATCGGCCGGCAGGATTTACTGGTCCTTCGAGGCGGTGGTCCGGTCCTGTTCCTGAATGATGGGAAGCGCTTCTCCTTACAGAAGGATGCCTTCCGATTCGCGATGGCGCCCGCAGGAGCATTCACTGGAATGGCGGCGGCGGACTTCGACCGTGATGGCAAGCTTGACCTCTATCTTTGTTGTTACGTCTATTTTCAAAGTGAAGCCCAATACACCTACGCGGTCCCTTACTACGACGCTCGTAACGGGCCGCCGAATTTCCTTTTCCGCAACAAGCTGAATGCCGATGGCGCCGGTTTCTTCGAAGACTGCACCGCGGACACCGGAATGAACGAAAACAACGACCGCTTTAGTTTTGCTCCCGCGTGGTGCGACTTCAACGGAGATGGCTGGCCCGATCTCTACGTTGCGAATGACTTCGGCCGCAAGAATCTTTACGTGAACGAAAACGGCCGCTTTCGCGATCGGGCGCAAGCTGCTGGGGTAGAAGATGTCGGTCCGGGCATGAGTGCTTCCTGGTTCGACTATGATCATGACGGTAAGCCGGATCTGTATGTCGCGAATATGTGGAGCGACGCCGGGCAACGCGTAGTTCGGGATAAGAACTTCATCCCGGCGCGAGACGAGCATGCGAAAGAGGCTTACCGGCGCCACACCAAAGGCAACTCGCTCTACCGCAATCGCGGAGACGGAACGTTTGAAGAGACGACCTTTCAGCAGCACGTGGAATTTGGGCGTTGGGCTTGGTCCTCTGGCGGTCATGACTTGGATAACGATGGCGAGGCGGAAATCTTTGTCACCTGCGGGATGCTGACCAATACCTCCAGCGTTGATCTAATGGGTTTTTTCTGGCGTCAAGTAGTGGCTCGTTCCCCGGTAACGGCGACGCCCTCCCCGGCATACGAGAACGGCTGGAACGCGATCAATCAGTTCATGCGCGAGGAATACAGTTGGAACGGTCACGAGCCAAATGTCTTGCACGTCCGCCGGGGAGACCGCTACTTCGATTTCTCGGGCGTGAGCGGCCTCGATTACGCCGAAGATGGCCGCGCCTTTGCCATAACAGATTTCGATGGCGATGGCCGGCCCGATATCGTTCTCAAGAGTCGGTTGGGTCCTCAGGTCAGAATTCTGCAGAATAACTGCGCGGCATCAAATTCTTCGATCGCGTTTTATTTGCGCGGAACCAAGTCTAATCGCGACGCAATCGGCGCGCGCATCCAGGTCGATGGGCAAACCAAGTGGCTCGACGCCGGTTCCGGTTTTCTTTCTCAGCACAGCAAACGAATCATATTCGGTCTGAAGGATCAACGAGTCGCGAGTCATGTTCGAATCACTTGGCCGTCCGGCGCAGTTCAGGAGTTCTCCGATTTATCGGCCGGCAAAACATATTTCATTGTTGAAGGCTCTTCCGAATTGAAAGCTCAGGCTTTTCGACCGCATCTATCTCTTGCTTCGCAACCAGTTCAGGCGGACAACGAACTTCGTTTGCACGACACGTGGTTTCTAGAACCCGTGCCCTTACCCGAGCCGCAAGACGGACCGGGTCTGTTCGTGATCGAGAAGGCGACTCCGCAATACGAGATCTTCCGCCGATATTTATTCGATTGGCGAACGAAGCTCACCACGCCGTTAAGTTTTCTGTTGAACGAGGCGGGGCACGCCGTGAAAATCTATGCGAGCCTACCCGCGCCAGAGAAATGTCAGGCCGATCTCGCGCAGATCGGGAATCATTCTAAGCTGGCGTTACCGTTTGCCGGCGAGTACATCGGGCAGCCCCGGCGCGATTTCTTCAAATTCGGCGCGGCCTACCTCTGGTCCGGCTATCCGGCGCAGGCTCTGCCGTATTTAGAGAAAGTGCTCGATCAAACGCCGGGAAATGCGCGCGTGCTGTTGTTGGTCGGCCAGATTCATTCGGCAGATGAGCACTTCGAAACCGCGGAAAAATATTTTCGGCAGGCGCTCGAGGCCGACTCACATTCGCCTCGGGCTTACTATGGACTGGGCTTGGCTCTGGTTAAGCTGGGTCGCGTCGACGAGGCGCGCGACTATTTCAAGCAGGCGATTACTCTGCAACCTGATTACGCGGATGCGATTAACGATTTAGGCGCGCTTTACATGCAGCAAGGGAAGATTAGCGACGCAATTGCAGCGTTTCAGTACGGCATCCGCGTTGCCCCCGATGAGGATATACTCTATCTAAATCTGGGACGAACTTACACGCGCCTGGGGCAGATTGATAAAGCGCGCGAAGTAATGCAGCAGCTGCTCGACCGGAAGCCCGATGATAAGACCGCGCGGCATGCTCTCGAGGAATTGAACGGGCGTTAGCGAATGAGAATAGCAATCTTAATTCTTTGGCTTCTCGCGCCGGAGCAATCGTTGATCCAGCAGATCGCGGATTCTGGCCGCTGCGCTGATCTGTCGCAAGAGCCCGATGGACGAGTGAAGCCACCAGCGATGATTGCGCCCGGTCCCCCTCCTTTGCTCAGTTTTCGGTATTACGAGGGCAAATTGCATCACCGCTTCGGTAATTCAGAATTGATGTTGGACGATGCGGGCCACTAGCGGAATATTGCTCATTTTGGCCGTGACCGTGGCGATCAACGCCGGCCAATCGGCGCGTGATGACGGCATCGCGGCTTTCAAAAATGGCCGTTATTCGGTTGCGCTCGCAAAACTGAAAGGGATTCCGGACAAAACGGCAGCGGTGTTCCTGGCGCTGACTGAAGCCGCACTGGGCGACTGCAAAACAGCACTGCCCGGATTGACGATGGAGATAACCGATCCGGTTTTATATCGTTTGTCTACACTTGCCGCTGTGAAGTGCTACAGCGTCGCCGGGGATGATGCCAACGCTTTCCGATTGCTGCAGATCTTGAAAGAGAGATTTCCGAACGATCCTGACGTTCTCTACGCGGCCGCGAAGTTGCATATGAAAGGCTTCAATGACGCAACATTCGCGATGTTTCAACGCGCGCCCGCATCGTACCGAGTACATGAGCTTTCAGCGGAAATATTTGAAGTAGAAAACCGCTACTCGGAAGCAATCGCAGAATATCGAAAAGCGCTGGAACTGAATCCCAACGCGCCTGATCTTCATTTCCGCCTCGGGCGCGCCATTTTGCTACAGAGCCATGATCCCGCGGCGCTTGTTCAGGCATCTTCCGAATTCCGATCGGAGCTCAAACTGAACCCGGAAGACGGCGCCTGTGAATTTCAATTAGGGCAGATTGCGCAGGTCCAGGACAAAACGACCGAGGCAAAAAGCCATTTCCAACGCGCGCTTTCCTTCTCGCCCGCTTTTATTCAAGCACTGATTGCGCTTGGCAAACTGGAAACGCAGGAGAAGCAATACGGCGAAGCCATTTCGCTGCTTTCACGCGCCATCACGTTGCAGCCTGCCAACGAGACCGCCCATTATGCTCTGCTCACTGCTTATCGGGACTCGGGCCAGATCGATAAAGCAAAAGCTGAAAAGGCCACGCTCGATCGTCTGCAGAAACCGCCCGAAGGCGAATTCGCGGATTTCTTGAAGAAACTTGGTGAGAAGCAACAGGAGCAGTGAGTTTCCTCCGGTTCGCTCTTCTCGCTTGGGGTCTCGCGCTTGCTGTCCCGCAGCCCTATGCGCCCGATTTTCGCAATGTTGCCCGGCAGGCCGGACTCATCGATACGTTTCCAAACGGCGGCGCCGTTTCGAAGCAATTCATCATTGAAACCACTGGGAGTGGAATTGCTTTTATTGATTACGATAACGACGGCTTGCTTGATCTCTTCGTGCTCTCGGGCCAGGGCGGCACGAATCGCATGTATCACAACGAGGGAAACGGACGGTTTCGCGATGTCACCGATCAACTAGGCCTCCGCTCCTCCGGCTGGGCGCAAGGGGTGTGCGCCGGCGACTACGATAACGACGGCTTTACCGATCTATTCGTAACGTATTGGGGACAAAATCACCTCTACCGGAACATTCAGGGCCGGCATTTTGAGGACGTGACTGCGGCGGCTCATCTCACTCAAAATCGTGTGCGCTATAACAGCGGTTGCGCATTCACCGACGTCGATAGCGATGGGCATCTGGACTTGTTCGTTGCCAATTACGTGAAGTTCGATCCCGCTATCACTCCGAAACCGGGCGCCAATCCTCATTGCTATTACCGCGGTATCCCTGTAAATTGCGGACCGCGCGGTCTGCCATTCGATCGCAATCTCCTTTATCGAAACAACGGAGATGGCACGTTCACGGATATCTCGGAGTCGTCCGGAATTGCGGCTCCGGCAGGTCACTACTCGCTCAGCGTTCTGACTGGCGATTTCAACGAAGACGGGCTGCCTGACATTTATGTAGCTTGCGACCAAACACCGTCGTTGCTCTACATCAACAAAGGTCACGGCAAGTTCGAGGAAGAAGGAGTGCTCCGAGGTGTGGCTTTCGACCAAAACGGCAAAGCGATGTCAGGCATGGGCGTCGATGCCGCGGATTACATCGGCGATGGGCATTTCAGCATATTCCGCACCAACTTCTCCGATGAGTTCGAAACGCTCTACCGGAATACGGGCGGAGGCAACTTCGACGAGGTCACGCTCGATGCCGGCCTTGGACAAAATACGCGCTACGTGGGATGGGGCGCTGGCTTTTTCGACTTCAATAATGATGGATGGAAAGATCTGTTGCTCGTGAACGGTCATGCTTTCCCGGAAGTTGAGAGTTTACACATCGACATTCATTACCGAGATCGCGCGATCCTCTATCAAAATCTGACGAACGGCAAATTTCAGGACATCTCGCAACAGGCAGGTCCGGCGCTACTTGAAAAGCATTCTTCGCGCGGTGCGGCTTTCGGTGATTTTGATAACGATGGAGCCGTCGAGATTGCGGTAAACAACCAAAACGAGTCGCCATCGCTGCTGAAGCAGGAGGTCAATCCGCCTGGGCATTGGGTCATTCTGAAGCTGGTCGGTACACGCTCGAATCGAAGCGCCATCGGAGCACGAGTAAAACTCGTTGCCAACGGGCACGCGCAGTATGGCGAAATTAGAAGCGGCGGAAGTTATCTTTCACAAAACGATCTGCGGCTGCACTTCGGTTTGGCTTCCGCGACGCAAATTGACAATATGGAAGTGCATTGGCCAAGCGGAACGCGGCAAGATTTAAAAAATCAAAAATGCGATCGCGTGCTTACGATTCAGGAACCCTGGAAGTCGGCTAAGTAATTAGCGTTCCACCCAAACGGTCGCACCTCCCGGCGATACGTCCGGTTTCCCTATCAACACTTGAGCATTCGCCCCAGCCGGAATGTGTTCCGTCTGACTCGCGAAGTTTGTTGCGACCCAGAAACCGTCGCGCCAATCTACGAGGAAGTTTGGATCCAAATTCCCGGGATTCGCACCGGCGGCTGCATAAACCTGATGTAAGAGCGCACGTTCCAGCTCGCCGTCGAACGTATCGACGCCGATGTATGTGACTGTCCCGCGGCCCAGCTTATGAGTTACCGCTGCGGGACGCCCTGAATAAAACTGATCCGCGTATTGCGCGAGCACCTCCGTACCCGTGTCCGGTTGCAACACATCGCCCCACGATCCCCAGCTATAGCTCTTGCCATTTGCAGTGACATGACCATCTACTCCGACCGGCAGGAGGTCATAAAAAGGAATTTTCGCACCGACCAGATTGTAAATAGGCTCAGCCCAAAGCGCTTCCCACAGATGCCCTCGCAAATCTTTCTGTCCTGTGCGGCTGGTGAGTACCAGACGGCCCCCGTTCTGCACGTAAGCGGTCCAGCGGCGAATCAGGTCTTCATTGACGAGTTGATATGCGGGCGCAACCACGAACGGATATTTGCTGAAATCGCGATCGGCGGTGATCACATCCACCGGCGCCATCATGCTCTTCAACGCGCGGTAATACCGCATCCAATGCCCGACGGTATCCCAGCGTTTTGTTTGCACGTGATTCGAAATGTCCCACCGATTGTCGTGGCTGATCAGGAATGCAGTGCGTCGCGCAGCGTAGGCTTGCGGTTCGCGCGCGTCGGGGTTGTACTGTTTCCGAAGCTCGACGATTTCGCGCATCGCCTGTGCATACTCGCGGCCGCCCGGCGATGGCGTGACACCATCCGTCTCGGCCAATCCTTTGTGGTACAGCTCGGATCCAAAGAGAGGCTGCCGGTAGCGGTACGTGCAAACTAATCGCGCGCCCGCACCGAACGCCCGCAATAGCCACATATGAATTGCGCCGGGCAACGGCCACGGATTCACCTCACCCCAATTCACCTGTCCCGGTTGCAATTCCATAGGTCCGGAAAGCCCATTGAACGATCGCATGAAATCGTGCATGAACGACATTTGTTCTGCGCTGCCGAGTCGGAACCCAAGCGGGCCTTCGTTTAGATCACCATGCACCGGGTAATGAGTCCACGTAAAGACGTCCAGCGTTTTGGCCGAGAGTGATGGATCCACATCTTCGTGCAGTGTCATGAAATTTGTGGTGATCCACTGATTTTTCGAATACTGGCGGATGATGTTGGCTTGCATATTTAGGTAATCAGCGGTCTCGTGGGCAAACCAACGCTTGAAATCGAGCAGCTCGTGAGGGCTTGGGTCGGCCACTAACGTCTCCAGATTCGGGATCTCGATCTGATCGAAGTTCTGATACATCGTGGACCAAAATGCTCCGCCCCAATCCTGATTCAAGCGATCAATGGTCCCATACTTCTCGCGTAACCAGGCGCGAAATTTTACCGTCGCCGCCTTTGAGTAAGAGAAGCGCCGTCCATAATGGCTGAGCTCGTTATCAATCTGCCAACCCCACACACGCGGATCATTCCCGAATCGCTTGACCAGTTCGCTATCGATCTTCGTAACATAGTCCCGATAAACGGGCGAACTCCAGTCGGCCTGCTCGCGGCCGCCGTGCTCCATAGTCCGGCCCTGCGCGTCGATCATTAATATTTCGGGATGATTGCGCGTGAGCCAAATCGGCGGCGTGGCGCTGGGAGTGCAAAGCACCACCTTTAATCCATTTTTCGCAGCCAAATCGACGTTCTTTTCGAGCCAATCGAATTGATACTTGCCTTCCTCCGGTTCCATGAAGTACCAGGCAAACTCGCCCATGTGGACAAACTCCATCCCGAGCTTGTGAATGTTCCCCATATCGCGCTCCCACTGCGATTCCGGCCACGCTTCGGGATAGTAATAAACGCCGATGGTGAGCATGTCTTTTTTTGGAAACCAATCGGGTTTTTGCGCCCGCATCGCAGGCGCGCAAAGGAGCGCCAGAAATAGTAACGGGAACGTTCTCGGCCGGTGTCTTCTCATGATTCGAACATTAGATCACCTTCAACATTGACAGCCGAGAGTACAATCGAGACCATGTGTCGCACTGGAGCTATCCTGCTTACCGCCTCTATGCTCGCGTCTTTTCTCCCTGCGCAGACGATTCAGTTCGTCGAAAGCCGGAAAATCTGGCTCCTCACCACGGCCCACAGCTCTTACGCTATGGGGATTGGCGCTGACCGCCAGCTACAGCATCTCTATTGGGGCGGAGCGCTTTGGCGCGTCGATGACATCCCGCAACTCAATCAACGCCCTGATATTTCTTCTTTCGATCCACGAGAAATGTTGGAGAACGAGGAATTTCCCGGCTGGGGCGGTGTTCGCTATTACGAGCCTGCCATAAAAATTACGCGCGCCGATGGCGATCGGGATCTCGTTCTACAATATGTTTCTCAGCACATTCAGGGAGATGATCTGGATATTTCTCTGAAAGACATTCGGGACGACATCGAAGCTACGCTGCATTACCACGTCTATCCGGAAACCGGAATCATTGCGCGCTCCGCGACCGTTCGCAATCGGACCAAGCAAGCCATAGCAATCGAAAGTGCCCAATCGGCGACGTGGTACATGCCTCCGGGCGATGGGTATCGCCTCTCTTACTTGAGTGGACGCTGGGCTGCAGAAACGCAAATCAATCAGGAGCCGGTTCACGAAGGTATGAAAGTTCTCGAAAGCCGGCTGGGGCACACCGGGCATAATTTAAACCCGTGGTTCGCAATTGATGCAGGAGCGAATGAGCAACAAGGACGCGTCTGGTTTGGCGCGCTCGGCTGGAGCGGAAACTGGCGGATCACTGTCGAGCAGACGCCTTACAAGCAGGTACGCGTAACGGGCGGGTTCAATACGTTTGACTTCTCCTATCCTTTGAAGCCCGGGGAAAGTCTCGAAACGTCTCCGTTCTATGGAGGCTTCACCGAGCATGGGTTTGGTGAGGCCTCGAGACTTTTGCATGATGTCGAGCGTGCTGATATTGAGCCGCATGGGCTTCAGGCGCGTGTCCGCCCCGTGCTTTACAACTCCTGGGAAGCTACGGAATTCAACGTGAGCGAGGCTGGACAAAAACAGCTTGCCGAAAAAGCCGCCAAGTTGGGTGTCGAGCTATTCGTCATTGACGATGGCTGGTTCGGAAAACGCAACACCGACCATGCAGGATTGGGCGATTGGTTCGTGAACCCGGAAAAATTCCCAGACGGGTTAGGCCCGCTGATCCAATATGTCAACGGATTAGGCATGGATTTCGGCCTGTGGGTCGAGCCGGAAATGGTCAATCCGGATAGCGATCTTTATCGGGCACACCCGGATTGGGTGATGAATTTTCCAGGACGTCCGCGCAGCGAATTGCGGAATCAATTGGTTTTGAATTTCGCGCGCGATGACGTGAAGGAATACATTTTCAGTGCGCTCGATAAGCTCGCGAGCGAGTATAAGATCCGCTATTTCAAATGGGACATGAATCGAATCTTTTCCGAGCCTGGTTGGCCGGAGCTGCCTCCAGCCGAACAGCGGGAATTGTGGGTCAAGTACGTTTGGAATCTCTACGACGTCATGGCCCGGCTTCGAGCGAAACACCCGAATCTGGAGATTGAATCATGTTCCGGCGGCGGCGGACGCGTCGACCTGGGCGTTTTGAAACATATCGATGAATTCTGGACTTCCGACAACACCGAGGCATTTGATCGCTTGCGGATACAGGAAGGGTTTTCGGAGGCTTATGCGGCGAAGCTCATGTCCGCATGGGTGACCGACGTTCCGAATATGAATGGTCGCAGCACCCCACTGCAATACCGATTTCTTGTCGCGATGCAAGGGGCACTCGGTGTTGGAGCAAATTTGAACAAGTGGACCGATGAGGATTCGAAACTCGCGACGGAAATGATCGCGCTTTACAAGCGGATTCGTAACACGGTTCAGTTTGGGAACCTTTATCGGCTCTTGTCGCCTCGCACCAGCGATACGACCGCGAACGAGTACGTCTCGAAAGAAGGCAAGCAGGCCGTGCTCTTTGCGTTCCGTCATTCGCAACAATACAGCACACCGCCGCCCGTAATTTATTTACAAGGCCTCGACAGCCGTGCTGTGTATAGGCTGGAATCTGCTGATGGAAAGCTGCTCCAAAAACAGGCGGAACTGAGCGGAGCCTATCTCATGCAGAATGGCGTAAATCTGAATTTGTGTGACGATTACGACAGCACAGCATTCGTTCTGCAGCGCGTTGATTGACATGAGGCTTCATTGGATTGGCGCAGCCTTGTTCTGCGCGATAGCGGCGACTGCTCAACAGACCGGCATGCCGCATCTGGAAAAGCGCGGAACGGCCACGCAGTTGATTGTTGATGGCAAACCGTTCCTCATGCTTGCCGCCGAAATCCACAATTCGAGTTCGTCAAATCTCGACTATATGCGACCAATCTGGCCGCGGCTGGCCGACATTCCGGTGAACACAGTTCTGACACCCGTCTCTTGGGAGCTGGTGGAACCGGCGGAAGGCAAATTCGAGTTCAGCCTCGTCGATGGCCTGATTCAGGATGCGAGGAAAAACAACTTACGCCTCGTATTTTTGTGGCTCGCCAGTTGGAAGAACGGAATGTCTAGCTATGCGCCTGTTTGGGTGAAGCAGGATACGCGACGTTTTCCTCGAGTCATCGAGCAGGATGGCCAGCCGGTTGAAATATTCAGCACCTTCGGCACAGAAACCAGGAATGCGGACGCGCGGGCTTTCGCAGCATTGATGCGGCACATACGCGAGATTGACGGCCAGGCTCATACGGTTCTCATGATGCAAGTTGAAAATGAAGTCGGCGTGCTCGGCGATTCGCGAGATCGGTCTCCAGCGGCTAACCGTGCCTTCCAAGGCCCAGTACCCAAGGAACTGTTGAGCTATTTGCAGCAACATCGCGACACTCTCATCCCGGAGTTTCGGAAGAGCTGGGACGCAGCTGGCGGCAAAACCGCAGGCACATGGGAGCAAATATTTGGCGCGGCCGCTCTTACGGACGAAATCTTTATGGCATGGAACTACGGACGCTACGTACAACATGTCGCCGCTGCCGGAAAGACTGAATACCCGCTGCCCATGTACGTGAATACCTGGCTTGGGGGTCCGACTTCCACTCCAGGAAGATTTCCGAGCGGTGGCCCGCAACCGGAAGTCATGGATCTCTGGAAAGCGGCGGGAAACGCGATCGACATCTATTCGCCCGACATCTATCAGCCAAACTTCGCCGAATGGTGCGAGCGATATAACCGCTCGGGTAATCCGTTGTTCATACCGGAAGCAAGTGGCGGCGCGACGGCTGAAGCGAACGTCTTCTATGCCATTGGCCAAACGACGCAATGGGTTTCTCGCAATTCGGAATCGATTCCTGGAGTGACGTGAACAATAATCTCGGTAAAAGCTATCAGGCTCTCCTGCAGTTCGCACCCATGATCCTGGAACACCAAGGCTCGCGAGAAATGACTGGCTTTCTTCTCGAAGCAACACCCATCCGTTTCGGGTGAATTAGGGGGATATCAACTCGGCATCAGTCTTGATGAGATTTTCGGCAGCGGAGCAGAAAGAGGTTACGGGCTCGTTATGGCGACGGCGCCGAACGAGTTTCTAGGCGCCGGAAGCGGATTTCGGGTCTCTTTCTCACCCAAGACAAGCGGGCCTTCGCATGCTGGAATCGGGTATGTGGAAGAGGGCAGTTTTGTTGACGGCGCCTGGAAATCCGGACGCCGATTAAATGGTGATGAAAACGATCAAGGACGTTTTTGGCGGTTCGCGCCTCAAAAGATCAACATCGAAAAAGTCACGCTCTACCGGTTCCATTGAATGTCAGATGCGGGCCGCATTTAGTGCCTGCTCGCGGGCGGCGCGCAGCTTTGCGACGGGATCGCCAGTCGGCAGAAATTCCATAGCGACCATGCGGTCGTACTTGAGTTGCGCGAGCTTGCGGTAGATGCTCTCGTAATTGATCTCGCCGGTTCCCGGCTCATGGCGTCCCGGAACATCCGCGATGTGCACCAAGCCGGTGTACTGAATATTTTTTTCAAGTTTCTCGATCAGATTCCCTTCAGCGATCTGCTCGTGGAAAAAGTCGTATAAAAACTGGACTTGCGGGTGGTTTACCGCGCGAATAATTTCGAAGCCTTCGGCGACCGATGTTAAGTAATAATTCTTGTTCTCCTCTGGGTCGATATTTTCAAGCAGCAGGCGTACGGGCTGGCCATGGATCTGCTTGCCTTCGACGATGGAAGCTGCTTTTTTGAGGCCCTCGATACAGCTCTGATGCTGTGTTTCGCGAGGCATGCCGGGAACTACATTGCCGGACATGATGATCACGGCGGGGCAATCGAGCTTCTCCATAATCGGCAGCTCATGTTGCAAATCGGCAAGCATCGCATCCCGATCGCTCGGGTTTCCAATGCCGTGTTTGAGTCCGGCCGTAGTGTCGAAAGTGATGCCGAGTTGTTTCCGTTTCGCAGTAGCGCTGTTGAAATCGAGCACAGACCAGTTGTGATATTCGCCCACCAACTCCACATTCTTGTAACCGGCTTCCACCACTTTTTCGAGGCGCCGCTCAAAAGAAAGATCTTTGAAAACCGTCCACAGCATGATCGAAAAGTTGAACGGTGCAGGCGATTCATCCTGGGCGGCAGCGCGACTTCGGGAGGGTTCCAACGCGCCTGCAATCGCCGCAGCTCCCGCGAGACTCTTGGAAAACGTTCTTCTGTTCATAAATTCCGCCTCAAATGTTAACATTGTGAGTTGTCAGGCTCCGGGCTTCGTGCAATGGGCGGTTGTAAACCCCGCCAGGTCCGGAAGGAAGCAACGGTAGCGATTTAGCTCGTGTGCCGCGGATCACCCGGGGTCTGGCAGACGCTCATCCCGTGCACCAAATCCGCAATGAAACGAGCGTAAGCCGCCGCTCAACTTTGCCCGCCAAGTGATTCCATGTACCAAGTCATCGCGAGGAAGTACCGTCCGCAAAACTTCAGCGAGCTAATCGGCCAGGAGCACGTCCAAAAAACGCTCACGAACGCAATCGAAAGCAACCGGCTCGCACACGGATACATCTTTTCCGGCCAGCGGGGCACGGGTAAAACAACCGTCGCCCGCATTTTGGCGCGTTGTATCAACTGCTTTAGCGGCCCCACTGCTTCGCCATGCGGCAAGTGTTCCAGTTGCATCGAAATCAGCGCCGGGAACTCGGTGGACGTGATTGAGATCGACGCAGCTTCGAATCGCGGCATCAATGAAATGCGGGAAATCCGCGAGAACGTGCGTTACCGGCCGGCGCGAGATCGCTACAAAGTGTTCATCATCGACGAAGCGCACCAAATCACAAAGGAAGCTTTCAATGCGCTGTTGAAGACGTTGGAGGAGCCGCCGGAGTGGGTAGTGTTCATTCTATGCACGACTGAGGCATACGAAATTCCGAATACCATTGCTTCTCGATGCCAGCACTTCAGCTTTCGTTCTGTGGATTTTGCAGAACTCATGACCCGTATCAAATCGATCGCGCAGCAGGAGGGAATCGAGGCGAGCGAGGATGTTCTTTCCGTCATTGCACAAGCCGGCGAAGGTAGCGTTCGGGATTCGCTTTCCGCTCTCGATCAAGCCATCGCGTGTTGCGGAAAGACTCTGGGAGTGGAAGACATCCGCGCTCTGCTCGGCATGTTCGGAACGGAATCTCTTCGCGCAGTAGCTGAAGCCGTTCACACGCAAGATACTTCGCGCATGCTCGACATTGTTCAAGAGTTAGAACATAAAGGACAAAGTCTACAGCACTTTTCGCGTGAGCTATCGCGGTATTGGCGCAACTTGCTGGTCGCGAAAATTACCGGCAAGCCGAGCGGGCTGATCCAAGTTTCCGAGCAGGAACAGCAAGATCTGCTCAAAACGGCCAATCTGTTCAGCGAGGAAGATCTGACGCGTTATTTGAACCTGACGCTCGAGTTGTATAAGGCATTGCAAACTTCGCTTCAGCCGCGGCTTCATCTTGAGCTCGGCCTGATTAAGCTGGTCCAGGCAGGGCGAATCCAGGCAATCGAGCAAGCGCTCGCGGAATTGGAGACAACAGAATCCGGACCATCTCCATCGCCCGTTGCGTCCGGATCTATGTTGACGGCCTCCACTCGCACCGCTGCGCCGCGTCCACCCCCGTTTCATGCGCCTCAAAAACCTGCCGCGCCGGTCAACCAGGTTGAAAACGGCGATCTGCGGCAAGTGTTGTACGGAGCTTTGCGCCATGCCGGCATGAACACAACGGCAGACGCATTGCACTCGTCCGAGGTGCAGTTGCAGGGGAATGAGCTTGTGATTAAGGCTCCGAAGGTTATGACCCTCGCGCTGAGAGAGGGGGCCGTTCAGCGCATAGCGTCAGAGGCGTTTGGTAAACCGGTGAGGGTGCGAGTAGAGGGGTGTGAAAATGCGCCGTCTGTCGAGAGCTTGCCTCCAGAAAACGCCAAAACTGAAGACGAAGTGAGGGAACGCGCGTTGTCTCACCCTGGAGTGAAGCGCTTTCAGGAACTCTTTCCCGGAGCTCAGGTGCGTACCGTGCGAAATTTAAATGAGTAATTAAGGGACGCGACACTCATGAAAATGCCCGGCAACATGCAATCGATGATGAAACAAGCGCAGCAGATGCAGCAGAAACTGCAAGAGCAGATTGCTGCGATCCGCGTGGAGGCTTCCGCCGGAGGAGGGATGATCACTGTGAAGATGGACGGGCACAAGAATGTACTCGGGGTGAAGATTGATCCCGAAGTTGCTGGTGATGTCGAGATGCTGCAGGACATGGTGATGGCCGCGTTTAACGAAGCTGCAAAAAAGGTCGACGAAGAGTCTCAATCCAAAATGGGCGGCATGCTAGGCGGCCTCGGCCTGCCGCCAGGAATGTTTTAGCCTTCTCTCCATGCCGGATTTCGCTGAGCCGCTTGCGCGGCTCATTCAGGAATGTAAGCGGCTGCCCGGCATCGGTCAGAAATCTGCGCAGCGCATCGCCTTCCATCTTCTGAGAAGCCCGCGCGAAGAAGCTGAAGCGTTGGCGCAAGCTATCCTCGATATCAAAGAGAAGCTCGGAATCTGCGTTCAGTGCAATAACATCAGCGACGGAGAGCTGTGTCTATACTGTCGCGATCCGCATCGCGAGCATTCGCAAATCTGCGTCGTCGAAGAGCCGCATAATATTCTGCCGATCGAAACCACTCATGTATTTCGCGGCCTGTATCACGTCCTGCACGGCGCCATTTCACCCTTGCGCGGCATCGGTCCCGATCAACTGAAGATCAAGGGGTTGGTGGACCGCCTCCATCGGAATTCAATCGAGGAAATCATTGTGGCGACGAACCCGACTGTAGAAGGGGAAGCGACGGCCGTTTATCTTTCGCGATTATTGAAACCGCTCGGGCCGCGCGTGACGCGCATTGGAATGGGCATTCCCGTGGGCAGCGATCTTGAATTCGCCGACGAAGTGACTATGTCTCGCTCACTCGAAAATCGGCGTGATATGTAGGAACAGTTCTATGCACCCTGAACTCGAGTCGTTCTTGAATAGCGCTTTCTCTTCGGTTCAACCAACATCACCCGAGATTGGGCGTGTCGTGGTCGAGCCGGATTATGAAACGACGCCGTCTCAGCACGATGCTGGACATCTTGCAAGCGAATTGGTGCAGTGCTTGCGCGAGCAGACTCCGGACCCAAAAGCCCTCGCATCGCATGAAGGTTTCGAAGCAGACATGCCGGGAGCTTACCGGCTGCTCTCGAAGTACGTGCGGCGAATCACCCTGCATCAAGATTCCACGGAGGGGCCGTGGATCGAAGTCGCACCGCCGGGGAACTGGATTTGAGATTACATCGCTACACTGAAATCAGTGCTGGTGACTATTTCTTCTGAGCCGCAGCGGCCGAAATGGCTGCGCGCTCCGGCTCCGGTTGGCGATAACTACCGCGAGCTGAAGGATCTGGTTACCAGGCTTCAGCTGCACACCGTATGCGAGAGCGCGGCGTGCCCCAATGTTGGCGAATGCTGGAACCGGCGTACTGCAACATTCATGATTCTGGGGAATGTTTGCACACGTCGTTGCGGATTTTGCGCGGTTCAAAAGGGCGCCCCTCTTCCGGTTGACTACGATGAACCGGAACGCGTTGCAGAAGCATGCGCGACGCTCGGCTTGCGGTACGCCGTCATCACGAGCGTTAACCGCGACGATCGAAAAGACGGCGGAGCAGAGCTATTCGCGATGACCATAGAAGCTATTCGGCGGCGCGTCGCGGGCTGCAAAATAGAAGTCCTGGTGCCCGATTTCCAAGGTTCGCATGCGGCTATGGAAATTGTGATGAACGCTCATCCTGAAGTGCTCAACCACAATACAGAGACCATCCCACGCCTTTACCGTCAGGTGCGATTGGGCGCCCGCTACGAGCGATCGCTCGATATGCTTCGTTACGCTAAGCAACTTCGACCTCACATCCCCACGAAATCTGGTCTCATGCTTGGCCTTGGAGAAACCCGAGCAGAGGTCGAGCAGGTGATGCGCGATTTACGCGACCATTATGTCGACATTTTGACTCTTGGGCAATACTTGCGTCCTTCGCAGAAGCATCTTCCGATCATGCGCTATGTATCCCAGCAGGAGTTTGACGAGTTCAAGCAGGCAGGGCGTGAGATGGGTTTCGCGCACGTCGAA
The DNA here is from genome assembly GCA_019244945.1 of Acidobacteriaceae bacterium. Lineage (GTDB taxonomy): Bacteria > Acidobacteriota > Terriglobia > Bryobacterales > Bryobacteraceae > Bog-105. The sequence goes on from JAFASD010000018.1 coordinate 19,188, forward strand.
GCAGGCCCGCTGGTACGCAGCTCTTATCACGCGGATAGCTCCGAGCGGAGCGCCGCGGCCGTTCATTCCTGCACTCATTGAACAGGTAACACCAGCCGCGCCTCACACCCTGGTCCATTTGGCGCATTTTGGAGGCTGAGAGAGCCGTTGTGTGCTTCCGCGATTTGCCGACTCAGAACGAGGCCGATTCCGGAGCCGCCGCGCTTGGTCGTAAAGAACGGAACAAACAGATTCGCGGTATTCGAAAGGCCTGGACCTTCATCCCGCACAGTAATCGCAACGACCATGGGCGTCCGTTCGTGCCGGACAAATACCCGACCTCCGGTTTCTTGCGCGGCATCCACGGCATTTCGAATCAGGTTGATCAGGACCTGTTCCAATTGATCGGCATCCCCCTGAATTGTTAAGGCAGGACATTCTTCGAAAAATACTTGCATGCGCGTTTCCAGCCTCGTTACGCGCCTCAAGAGCGCGTTCACCTCGACCGGCCCAAACTTCGGAGGCGGCAGTTTTGCGAGCCGAGCGTAGGAACTCATAAAACGGCTGAGCGATTCCGAGCGCGTAGCGATCACGTTCAAGCCTCTCGACATGTCATCTGCCCAATCTTCCGGCAGGGGATCGGTTTTCACCAAATGATCGAGGCTCTGTGCAATTGATTTGATGGGAGTTAAAGAATTGTTCAGCTCGTGACCGAGCACGCGCACCAGCCGCTGCCAGGCTTGTAGCTCTTCTTCACGCAAGGGACGAGTCAAATCGGTAACGACCAACAATTGGTGCGGCACGCCGCCTTCTCGAAACTGGCTGCGCCGTATACCCCAACGTCCGGTACCGCCGGGAAATGACCGTTGAATGGTCTGCTCCGGTTCGCCAACCAGATACTCGGCGAGTTCCAGCGAAGTCGCGTCTTTAGCCAAAAGGCGCTCGGCCGGTTGCGCGAGTAATCGCTCACCCGCTCGATTCACCAGCCGGAGCGATTGTTGCGGATCGAAGGCGAATGCGGCGACTTCAATTTCTTCCATCACTTTGCGAAGCAGCGCGGTCGCTTCGAGCGCGCCCAGTCGCTGATCTCTTAAGGTGGCGGCCATGGCGTTCACCTGCTGCATGACTTCGCCCATTGGCTCCGAGGGATTTTCAACTCGAGCGCGAATGGAATAATCTCCCTCGCGCATCGCTTCCAGCAGATTAGCCAACGTACGCAAAGGACCTGCGACCCTCCCGCGAGCGCCAATGCAGAATCCGAGCCAGCAAAGGACGATCAGAAGGTCAAGCGTCCACTGCTCGCGCGGCGAATAACCGCCGGTAGCGAGAAGGACGATGCAAACGAGTACTGCCGGCAGTCCGCCTGCCAGGGCAAGCAGAAAAACTCGTGCATCATGGCTGATTTTGACGTTATGCGCGAGTTTCATGTGCGCGCCAACGCAGGCTCAAAGCCCGAAGCGCTGTAACCGGCGATACAACGCGCTTCGGCTCAATCCGAGAGCATTGGCTGCGTGACTCACATTACCGCCGTACCGCGATAAGGCTTTCTTGATGAGAAACTCTTCTACTTCTTCCAGACTCATCTCTTCGAGTCGCGGCGAGCCGGCGGGTCCTGCGCGCAGAGCCAGATCGCCGGCTTTTATGCAGTTGGCTTGAGCCATGAGTACCGCACGTTCGACAACGTGATTTAACTCCCGGACGTTGCCCTGCCACGGATGCTCATACATCGCTTGTACCGCGTTGTGATCGAAGCCGTTGATGCCTTTCCGGTAGCGCCGCGCATGCACACCCAGGAAGTGACTCGCCAGAGGAGGAATGTCTTCCCGGCGCTCTCTCAGCGGTGGGAGATGAATTTCGATGGTGTTCAGACGAAATAGCAGATCCTGACGAAAGCGGCCGTTTTGCACTTCGTCTGCCAAGAGCGCGTTGGTCGCCGAAATGACTCTGACATCGACTCTCTTGGTCTTGGACGAACCTACGCGTTCCATCTCGCCTATTTCCAAAACTCGCAACAGTTTTGCTTGCAAGTTCATCGGTACGTTGGCGATCTCGTCCAGGAAAAGTGTTCCGGTATCGGCCAGCTCAAAGCGGCCCACGCGATCCATCTTGGCGTCAGTGAATGCCCCTTTGACATGTCCGAACAACTCGCTTTCGAACACGCCTTCCGCCAAGCCGCCGGCGTTAAGGGTAACCATGGGCTTATTCGCGCGGATGGAGATGGCGTGCAGCGTTCGCGCAACGACTTCTTTTCCGGTGCCGGGCTCGCCAGTGATGAGAACATTCGCATCAGACGGTCCGACTCTCGAAATCAGATCCAGCACCGGTTGCATACTCGGCGCTTGCGCGATCATGACCGGCAAATTATCGCCGCGCAGCAATTGATTTTCAGCCTCGAGTCGCTGACCGCGTCGAATCGCTTCGCTCAACTCGAGTTGGGTTCGCACGATCGACAGCAACCGCTCGTTATCAAAAGGCTTCTGGATGAAATCGCGCGCGCCGCGCCGCATGGCTTCGACTGCAAGATCGACGCTGCTCCAGGCGGTCATCACAATAACAGGGAGCATCGGATCAGCGGTCTGAAGTTTCGCGAGCAGATCTAAACCTTCCTGACCAGAAGTGGTGTCGCGAGTATAGTTCAGATCGATAATGGCCGCGTCGTAATCGCGATTCTCAATGGCCTGCAGTACTTGCTGAGGCGACTCGGCGGATTCGATCTTATAACCCTCACGTTTGAGTAGAAGCCGCAAGGCCTCTAACACGTCGGCCTGATCGTCGGCGATCAGAATACGCATTTGTGAGGGCGCGATTTTCATCGTGGTCGCCGGCCCCAATTAGTTCTGGGTAATCCAGCCGTCCTCAATGTGAATGATTCTGTTCCCGTATTCGGCGTTTTTCTCGTTGTGCGTTACCTGCACAATCGTGGTGCCTTGCTCATTCAACCTTTTGAAAAGCTCCATGATGTCCTTGCCCTGGCTGGAATGCAAATTACCCGTTGGCTCGTCTGCGAGGATGAGCTTCGGACTAGCGATCATCGCGCGAGCGACCGCAACGAGCTGCTGTTGCCCGCCTGAGAGCTGGTTTGGATAAAGATCTTTTTTCCCAACCATGTTGAATCGATCCAGAGCATCGCACACAATACTTTGCCGCTCGGACTTTTTGATGTTGCGATAGGAAAGCGGAATATCGAGATTCTCGTAAACCGTCAGCGAATCGAGCAGATGATAGCTCTGGAAGACGAAGCCGATGTATTTCTTGTAGAGCTCCGATCGATCTTTTTTGTTTATTTTGTGGATCGGGTGATCGAGAAAGAGATACTCGCCCGTCCAGGCGCTGTCATGCATTCCAAGCAAGTGAAGCAGTGTGGATTTGCCAGCTCCGGACGGTCCCATGATGGAGATGAATTCCCCTTCTTTGATGTCCACGTTGATCCGCCGCAAAACATAGGTTTTGGTTGGACCGTGCTCAAAGAACTTTTCTATGTTACGAAGTGAAATCATTATGCCGGATGCGCGGACCTATACGGGAACCTCCATGTTCTCCTCGACGACACGGCCATCAAACAGATGGATGGAGCGGTCGGCGTAGCGGGCGTAGCGCGGATCGTGAGTGACCATGCAAATGGTTGCGCCACCGCGATGCAATTCGCGGAGAAGATCCATCACCTGTTCGCCGTTTTGCGAATCGAGGTTTCCGGTCGGCTCGTCGGCCAGCAGAATGGATGGATCGCCGGCCAAAGCTCGAGCCACGGCCACGCGCTGTTGCTGTCCACCGGAAAGCTGAGAAGGATAGTGTTTGATGCGATGCGACATGCCAACGCGCTCGAGCGCTTCG
>JAFASD010000240.1 GCA_019244945.1 Acidobacteriaceae bacterium
ATCACCTGTTTGCCGCGCCGGTTATGGTCGAGTACTTCAAAAATCGGTATGATCGGCGCGAGTTGATCGTCGTTTCCCCCGATGCGGGCGGCGTCGAGCGCGCGCGTTCGTTTGCCAAGCGGCTGATGGTCCCGTTGGCGATCATCGATAAGCGCCGTACGGAAGCAAATGTCGCCGAGGTGATGAATATCATCGGCGACGTTCGCGGTAAACATTGTTTGATAGTGGATGATCTGGTGGATACTGCTGGAACTCTAGTAAACGGTGTCGACGCTCTTCTCGAGCAAGGCGCTACCAGTGTCGCGGCTTGCGCTACCCACGCAGTCTTATCGGAGCCAGCCGTTCAACGCATAAACGCCTCGCCTCTGAGGGAGCTTGTCGTCACGAACTCGATTCCCCATTCCGAGCAGGCCGCGCAGTGCCCCAAAATCCGGACGCTTTCCGTTGCATCGTTGCTTGCGCGAGCCATCCAATCCATTCACGAGGGTGGATCCATCAGCACGTTATTTGTTTAGGACTTAAATAAGATGAGAAAAGAAATTACGATCACCGCGGAGCCACGCGATTCCCGCGGAAAAAATGAAGCTCGGCGGTTGCGCTCGAAAGGTTCTGTGCCCGCCGTGGTTTATGGCGGCCCATCCGGCCCGAAACCGGTCGCCGTCAGCCCCAAAGAACTCACCCGAATTTTGAACAGCAAAACCGGCCACAATACGATCTTTAACCTGGGTTTGGCTGATGCAGGCAACACGCCGGTGATGATCGTTGATTGGCAGTATGACCCGATCAAGGACTCGCTCCTGCATGTGGATCTGAAGCGGATCGATCTGACGCAACGCATCACGGTAAAAGTTCCCATCGTCACCCAAGGTGAGCCAAAGGGCGTCAAAATCCAGGGCGGTATACACGAGATCGTCACGCGCGAAATAGAAATCGAGTGCCTGCCCAACGATATTCCAGAGCAGTTCGTCGTAGATGTCTCGGAGCTGATGATCGGCCAGAACATCCGCATTGGACAGATTGAAATGGGCGATTCGGTGAGGCTGATCAGCCAGCCGGATACCGTTGTTTCTCACGTAGTCGCCTTGCGTGCGGAAGAGACACCAGCCGCCGAAACCGCTGGAGAATCTCCCGCCGCTGGGGCACCGGCAGCCGAGCCCGAAGTGATCAAGAAGGGCAAGAAGGAAGAGGAGGGCGGCGGCGGAGAAGCTGCTGCTCCTCCAAAGAAGAAGTAGGGAGTGACAAACGACCCGCAACCGGAGGCGCCCTCCGGATTGTGTGGCATTTGTTGTATTGCAGGTTTAGGTAATCCGGGGACGCGCTACGAAGCGACGCCTCATAATTTTGGCTTTTGGGTTTTGGACGAATTAGGGAAGCGCCATTCGATTCGTATTTCGAAGACGGAAGGCGCTGCGCTAACCGGCGCGGGCAAGATCCGGGACAGGGATGTTGTTCTGGTGAAGCCGCGAACGTTCATGAATAATTCAGGTGCGGGCATAAACGGAGTTTTGCAAGTCCGCAAGCTGACGCACCAGGATTTGATCGTCGTTTATGATGAGCTGGATCTGCCTTGGACCGCTCTGCGGATCAAGGAGAACGGCTCAGCGGCTGGGCACAATGGTGTCAAGTCGATTATCGCCGCGCTGAAGACAGATGTCTTCGTTCGGGTGAGGGTGGGTATACACCCCGGTCATCCGGTTAATGACGCGGCGGAATATGTTCTCGCACCTATCGAGCGGGAAATGAAAGAAGACGTTGGCGAGATGGTGTCGTATACCGCTGATGCCGTCGAGTCCATCGTTGCCGAAGGCGCCGTCAAGGCCATGGCGAAATTCAATCGCCGCGCTCGAGGCATACAAAAAGAGGAAGAATGAGAATCTACGAAGAGTTGTTCATCGTCAGGCCGGATTCGACCGACGAAGAAATGGATCCGCTGATCGAGCAGTTGAGAAACGTCATCACGCATGCGGGCGGTACAGTCGAGAAAACCGAGAAATGGGGAGTTCGCAAGCTGGCCTACCGCGTGATGAAGTACAACGAGGGGCAGTACATCTTGCTCCAATTCACCGCCGGCCCGGATACGGTGAAAGAGTTGGAACGCCGCCTGCGCGTTAGCGACCTGGTGATGAAACACATCACGGTCCGGATCGATGAGAAACTGAAGCGAATTGAAAAGCGCAAGAAGGCTCGCGAGAAACGCGCCGCAAGGAAACCCGCCCCGCCGCCTTCTGCTTCGGCCGTCGCTTCACCGGCAATGCCTGCCGAACCGGCTGTACCTGTACCGGGCGCTCCGGGAACAACCCCATCGGCGCCGGCTGCCCCAGCAGAGAAAGTGCATTAAAGGAGATGAGATGAATGTCTTATCGACTGGCGCGCGGTAGGCTCCGGGAGAGAACTTCCGGAGTAGACAGGTCACAGGCTGTATTCGTGTGTTGGGGCGATCGACCCCGTAAAGGAGATTGGTCAGACCTGTGGCTGGACGTCAT
>JAFASD010000352.1 GCA_019244945.1 Acidobacteriaceae bacterium
CGGATGTGGCTCGAAAAGCGATTGAAGGCAACAGTTTCATTGCCGTGACTGCGAATATGGAAGAAGCCGTCGCGCTTTCGAACATGTACGCACCCGAGCACCTCAGTCTACATGATCCTGCGTTGCTACCCAGCATCCGAAATGCAGGGACGGTGTTCTTGGGTCCCAATTCGCCGGAGTCGGCGGGCGATTACGCAGCAGGGCCGAGCCATGTTCTACCAACCGGCGGCGCGGCGCGCCTGCGTGGTGGACTTTCGGCTGCCGATTTTGTGAAGGTCATCGCTGTTCAGCAGCTCTCGCAAGACGCTTTGCAGGAGCTTGCCCCAACAATTACAACGCTCGCCCGAGCGGAAGGTCTAGAGGCGCATGCACGCGCCGTGGAGGTTCGTTCTGTCAGCTAATTCAGTAGTAGAAATCAAATCGGAATCTGAACAGCAGTTGCTTACACCCCGAGAAGCCGTGTTGCGCATGGATGCTTATCATCCGCCAACCGCAGGGCGGCGGAACAAGTTGCGTCTCGATTTCAATGAAAATACTGTGGGCGCTCCGCCCCACGTCATCGACTTCATTAAGCGATACGTGACAGCGGCCGATCTGAGTATCTACCCGGAATACGATCATGCGTTGGAGGATCTGTCGCGTCATTTCGGGACCGGCATCGACGAACTAACGCTAACGAACGGAACCGATGAAGCGATTCAGCTATTGATGAATACCTACGTCGATTCCAGTGACGAGGTCTTACTCCTTCGGCCTTCCTACGCGATGTACAAGTTCTATAGCCAGCTTGCGGGGGCGCTGATCGAAGAAATCGATTACCGGCCGAAAACACTTGCTTTTCCTTTGGAAGAGTTGCTCGAGCGAATTACGGCGGCGACGCGCGTTGTACTGATCAGCAATCCGAATAATCCAACCGGCACGGGTACACATGCGAGCGCGATTGAGCAGATCGTCGCGAAAGCGTCGAACGCGGCTGTGATGGTGGATGAGGCCTATTACGAATTCAGCGGGGTGACCGTGCTCCCGCTGATCAATGAATATCCCAACCTGTTTGTGAGCCGAACTTTTTCGAAGATCTATGGAATGGCGGCGATGCGGTGCGGATGCCTGTTCTCGCAAGCAGGCAATATGGCGCACGTGCGCAAGGCGCAATCTCCGTACAGCGTAAACTCGCTTGCGGCAATGGCGGCCCGTATTGCCGTTCAGGATCAAAAATTCGTTGAGGAATATGTTCTGGAAGTACTCACGGCTCGCGAACTGCTCTATGTGGGTTTGGATCGGCTGAAAATTCCATACGTGACAAGCCAGGCCAATTTCGTTTTGGTTGAAGCAGGAGAGCGCGCAATCGAGATCCGTGATGAGCTCCGAGCGCGGGGAGTGTTGGTGCGGGATCGCAGCTACGAGTTGCCCGGTTGCGTTCGGGTTACGGTCGGAACCCGCGATCAGATACAACGATTCCTGAACGAACTGGAGCAGATTTGGTAAGAGCTGAAAAGGCTCCCGAGGTTATCGTTTTTGACATGGATGGCGTGCTCGTCGAGGTAGGGCAGTCTTACCGGGAAGCCATCCGGGAAACGGTGAAGCATTTCACGGGTCAAACGGTTTCTCACGACGAGATACAGGATTTCAAAAACGCGGGCGGCTGGAATAACGATTGGCTGCTTTCGCAACGGCTGATTTCCGACCGTGGGAAGAAAGTCGAATATGCCGAAGTAGTCGAGTATTTCAACCAGATTTTCTTGGGTGAAAATCGCGATGGGCTGATTCGGCGTGAAAGGTGGATGCCGCGTAAAGGCCTGCTGGAACGACTGGGCGAGCGTGCAACGCTGGCGATTTTTACCGGGCGCGCGAAATACGAGGCCGACGCAACCCTCGAGCGGTACGCCGATGGCATTCGCTTTCATCCACTCATCACCGACGAAAGCGTGAAGAACCCCAAGCCGGCGCCCGACGGTCTTCAGCTAATCCAACAAGAGCATCCCGAAAAAGAGATCTGGTATCTGGGCGATACCGTGGACGACGCGCAGAGCGCGCAATCGGCGGCGGTGCCGTTTATCGGTGTATCGACACCCCACAATCCGCGACATATGGAAATCGCCCAGATTTTGCGCGAGTTCGGCGCATTCGCAGTTCTCGAAGACATCAATGAACTCGAAGCGCTCATCCAAGAAACAGACCGGGTAGGTTCGTGAGAGAAGCTCGGGTCGAGCGCAACACGAAGGAGACGCAAATCACCGGCTACCTGCACATCGAGGGCACAGGCAACTACAAAATTCTAACCGGCATTCGTTTCTTGGATCACATGCTCGAACTGTTCAGCAAACACGGCGCGTTCGATCTCGAGATAGCGGCCCGCGGCGACCTCGATGTCGATCAACACCATACCGTCGAAGACACGGGCATCGTTTTGGGAGATCTGTTCACAAAGGCTTTAGGTGATCGACGGGGAATCAACCGAGCGGGTTATTTTGTGCAGACCATGGATGAATCGCTGGCGGTTGTGGCGGTCGATCTTGGCGGTCGGCCCGCACTTGTTTACGATCAGCAGGTCGCTGTCGTTCACGTCGGCGATCTTCAGACGGAGCTCCTCGAAGATTTCTTTCTAGGATTCACCAACCACGCAGGAGCAAATCTTCACGCCAAAATTCTTTACGGACGATCCAATCATCACAAAATCGAGGCAATTTTCAAATGCTTCGGGAGAGCCATGAAGTATGCCTGCTCGACGGATGAGCGATTGCAAGATCAGCTTCCCTCGACCAAAGGGCTGTTGTGACCGCGATTGTGAATTATGGCGCGGGTAATCTGCGCTCTGTACAGAACACGCTGGACGAGCTGGGGGCCGTCTACGTGGTTACGAGCGAACCTGAAATCGTCGGGAAAGCGCGAAAGATTATTCTTCCCGGTGTCGGGCATTTTGGACAGATGATGCGAGGCATTGACGATCTCAGTCTGCGCGAGCCGCTGGTTCATCGAATTCGCGCGGGAGTACCGTTTCTCGGCATCTGCATCGGCTTGCAATGCCTGTTTGAAAGCAGCGAAGAATCCATAAACAGTAAAGGGCTCGGTATCTTTCCTGGAATGGTGAGGCGGTTCGTGGGCGATGCGCGGATTCCGCACATGGGCTGGAACTCTCTCACCTCGACCAAGCCTTGCCGTTTGCTCGAAGGTCTCACAGATGGGGCATTCACGTATTTCGCCCACAGCTATTACGCTCCGGTTATGGACGCCACCGCAGCTACTTGCACGTACATTCACCCGTACACGGCGATTCTGGAAGAAGGAAATGTCCACGCGGTACAGTTTCATCCTGAAAAATCGGGGCCTGTCGGGTTGCGCGTCATGCAGAACTTTCTCTCAATTTGATGCTTGCCCGACGCATTATTCCTTGTCTCGACGTGACTGGCGGCCGGGTCGTGAAAGGCATCAACTTTCTAGCGTTGCGGGATGCCGGCGATCCCGTGGAGCTTGCCGAAACCTACAACTCGCAAGGTGCCGACGAACTGGTTTTCCTGGACATCACGGCTTCGAGCGATGCGCGAGAGATCATGGCGGATTTGGTTGAGAGAACGGCCAGAAAAGTTTTTATCCCGCTCACCGTCGGAGGGGGCATCCGCAGCGTCGCCGATGCGCGAAAGATTATTCTTTCCGGCGCCGACAAGGTGAGCGTGAATACTGCGGCAGTGCACCGTCCCGAGCTGATTCGCGAGCTGAGCTTGGAATTTGGCTCCCAAGCAGTAGTTTTGGCGATTGACGCACGACGCACCACCACAGAACAATGGAGCGTGTATACGAAAGGTGGACGGCATGACGAACAGATGGATGCCATCGAGTGGGCTCAGCGTGGAGAATCCTTGGGGGCAGGGGAGATTCTGCTCACGTCGATGGACACTGATGGCGTGCAGACCGGTTTTGATTGCGCTTTGACCAAGGCGGTAGTGCACGCGACCACGATTCCCGTGATCGCCTCCGGAGGCGCAGGCAAGCCGGAAGATTTCGTTTCCGTATTCACGGAGGGCAAGGCCGATGCGGCGCTTGCGGCGTCAATTTTCCACTACGGCAAATACACGGTTGCTGATCTGAAGACGATGCTCGAGCAAGCACATGTGCCCGTGAGGCCTGTGGCATGATCATTCCGTGCATCGATCTGATGGACGGGAAAGTTGTCCAGCTTGTCCAAGGACGCGAAAAAGTTTTGGAAGGGAAACCGCCAGACGAGATGCTGGATACTTTCTCCGGTTTTCCGCAAATCCAGGTAATCGACCTCAACGCGGCTCTGGGTACCGGGTCGAACGACGAAATCATGCGACGACTCGCCAAACGCGCCAGTGTACGAGCTGGCGGAGGGGTACGAACCGTGGAACGCGCTCGACAATTGGCGAACCAGGGAGCCTATCGAGTCATCATCGGAACGGCTGCGTTTTCCTCCAACGGACCTGATACTGCGTTCTTGAGTACTCTCAGAGCAGCGATCGGCGCGGAACGGCTAACCATCGCGCTCGACAGCAAAGGCGGTCGAATCGTAGTCAAAGGATGGCGGGAAGCTATCGATTGGACGGCTCTGGAAGTAATTGCTGCGCTTGAACCGTATTGTTCCGGCTTCCTTTGCACTTACGTCGACAAAGAAGGCATGATGCAGGGAACTGACTTGGCTTGGTTTGAGCG
>JAFASD010000436.1 GCA_019244945.1 Acidobacteriaceae bacterium
GAGGTAATGACCACTCCGGAGAACGATATAGACGTCAAAAACTGGTCTCTGTTTGTCCCGCCCCAGGAAGACGTGCTGATTGAAGGCCTTGACTTATTTAAAAACTTCGCCGTGCTGGTGGAAAAAACCCAAGCGGTAACACGTCTGCGCGTTCACAACTTCGAAACGGGAAGCTGGACGGCGATTTCCTTCCCTGAGCCGGTCTATTCCGCTTTCCCTGGCGAGACCCGGGACTATGATTCGACAACGTATCGCTACAATTACCAGAGTTTCGTCACTCCGCAGAGCGTCTACGATTACGACACGCAGACGGGACAATCCAAGCTTCTGAAGCGGCAAGAGGTTCCCGGCGGGTACGATCCATCGCAGTATGTATCGGAACGCCTCTGGGCTACGGCGCGCGATGGAGTCAAGGTGCCGCTCTCAATTGTTTACAAGAAGGGCTTCCGGCGCGATGGACAAAGTCCACTTCTTCTTTATGGATACGGATCTTACGGTTACGCCACGCCGGTGACCTTCGACAGCACGCGTTTGAGCCTGCTAGACCGCGGCGTCGCCTATGCGATCACTCACATCCGAGGCGGCAATGAGATGGGCGAGCAGTGGCGCGAGGACGGCATGTTGATGAAGAAGAAGAACACTTTTCAGGACTTCGTCGATAGCGCCCAATACCTGATTCAGGGAAAATGGACTTCTAAAGACCGGCTGATGATCGAAGGTGGGAGCGCCGGGGGCCTACTCATGGGCGCGGTGGTCAACATGCGTCCGGATCTGTTTCGCGCAGTACACCTCGCCGTGCCTTTTGTGGATGTGATGAATACGATGATGGATGCTTCCCTTCCCTTAACCGTCGGCGAATACCTGGAGTGGGGCAATCCGAACGAGCAAGCGGCGTACGATTACATGAAGACGTACAGCCCTTACGATAACCTCGAAAAGCGCGCCTATCCCGCGATGCTGGTTACGACGAGCCTGAACGACAGCCAGGTGATGTATTGGGAACCCGTCAAGTATGTTGCGCGATTGCGCACGCTGAGGACGGACAACAACCAATTCCTCTTGAAAATCAAGATGGACCCGGCCGGGCATGGCGGCGCATCGGGGCGTTACGACCGGCTGAAGGATCGGGCATTTGAGTATGCCTGGATGCTCGACCAAGTGGGCATCACGAAGTAGCCATCTGGATGCCCTGGCGTACGTAATCTAGACCGCTAGCAGCCGTAAAGAATGTGCTTAAGGCCAGTGCGCACATCTGCATCAGGAAGAAAATTCGCGACGGAAAACAGGCACTGAGCAGAACCATCAAAACCAGCACCAATTGAAAAAAGGTGCTAATTTTGCCGAGGGTGCTCGGGAGAAATTCTCGCGCATGGCGGAAGGCGCGTAACAGCAGAGCGCCCGTCACAATCACGAGATCACGGCCGATCACCAGAGCGAGCAGCCAGGCTGGAATCAGTTTTATGATTGCTAGGGCGATGAACAGCGTGACTAGCATCGCCTTGTCCGCTAGAGGATCAAAAACTGCGCCTATTTTTCCTGAGACGTTGAGCCGGCGCGCGGCAAACCCATCGAACCAATCGGTCAGCGCACCCAGCAGCACTAACCCGAGCGCCTCGCGAAAGCGCGATTGCAGCAGGAGCCATAGCAAAAATGGCGATGCCAGCAGGCGGATGAACGTCAGCGCATTCGGAAGGTGGCGCAAGACCACATCTTAATAGGCCGCTTTACTGCACGAGCGCGTGTGCGGCCAGCTCCGGTTTGCGAGGCGCCGAGGGATCAAGCGTGACAATCTCGTAGAGCGACGGATCGGACATCAATTTATTCACAAGCGCCACGTGCATAGCATGTCCTGCTCTTTGCGCGAGCACGAGTCCCAATAGGGGACGGCCGATCAAAGCCAGGTCACCGATGAGGTCAAGCGCCTTATGACGGCAGCATTCATCGGGGAACCGAAGACCGTCCGGGTTCGCAATTCCCGCAGCCGTGAAGCAAACTGCGTTGTCGAGCGAAGCACCGCGGATCAAACCCATGTCGCGCATCTGATCTAGCTCGCATTCGAAACCAAACGTACGAGCCGGCGCTATCTCACGCGCGTACACGTCGGGCGTCAGATCCAGTTCCAAGCGTTGTTCGCCTACCAAGGGATGGTTGTAGAGCGTATGACAGTGGAGCAGAAAACGGTCGCAAGGCAGGATCGCCACGGACTTTCCCTGCGCTTCCACTCGGACCGGCTTTACGATCCGCATATACCGCCGCAAACGGCGAGATTTCTGCGTTCCCGCTTTGCTCAAAAGCTCCACAAACGGCAAAGCGCTGCCATCCAAAATCGGAACTTCGAGGTTGTCGAGCTCCAGATAGGCGTTATCGATACCCATGCTGTAGAGCACGCTTAAGAGGTGCTCAGTCGTCGAAATCAATATGCCCTTGGGATGCATCAGGCTGGTGGCATAGCTGACCCGCTCGACGAATTCCCAGCTCGCGGGAATGCGCGTATTATCCAGGTCTGTTCGAATGAATACAACGCCTGTCCCCGGAGGCGCCGGGCTGATTCGCAGGTGGACCGACGCGCCGTGATGAAGACCGATTCCGTCGATTTCGACGGGATGCCGGGTTGTGGTCTCGTACGGCTGCATCACCGAACAACCCAGAATAACAGGCCGAAGGTGTTCAGGTCTCTAATTGCTTGATAATAGAAGGCTTGTTACCGAGTTGGTGTGGCTATTTGGTCACACTTACCTCGCCTGGAGAGGGATAAGCGTGGCGCTTTCGCCTCACATGTAGGGCGGCTGCTCGATACCCAAAACGCTGAGTGTTCCGAGCAATTGCTCGCGGACGTATTGGGTGAGCCAAAGCAGAACGGCGCGGCGCTGCTCGTCCGGCTCAGCGATCACTTGATGTCCGTGATAGAAATTGTTGAACGCTTGGGCAAGCTGAAAAGCGTATTTTGCAACGTGAGCTGGTTCGCCTGATGCAATGGCTCGGGCGACGGCGCTGTCGGACTTCGAAGCGAGCAATACCAACTGCCATAGATCTTCGTCTTCGAACCACCGGTTCAGGGCCTCGCCATTCAGCACTTGTTCGAACTGAGGCAGGCAGCTAGCGCGCTCGACAAATTTGCGCAGAATGTTGCCTGCCCGAACGGCTGCATATTGCACATAGGGTCCGGTTTCGCCTTCGAAGCTGAGAGCCTCATGGAAATCGAAAGCGATTACGGAATTGCGGGTGAACTTGAGCATGAAGTACCGCAGCGCGCCAACGGCAATTTGTTTCGCAACGTCCTGCCGCTCCGCCGCTTCCGCTTCCGGGTGCCGATCCTCTACTTCAGCAAGAGCTGTCTCAATGAGCTTGTCAATGAGATCGTCTGCTTTGACGCCCAGCCCTTTCCTCCCCGAGACCTCAATGTAGGGCTTCCGCTTGTCGTCTTCGGAGAGCGCGATGCCTAGCTCCACGCAGGTTCGCGGCGAGAGCGCAACCATCTCGTAAGAAAAATGAATGGACGCATCCGCCTGAGCGTTGAAGTCCAACGTCCGCAATCCCGCTACCACGACATCCTGAAGATAGGATTGCCGGGAATCGATGACGTTGAATACCTTTGCGGCCCCGCCGAAATGCGGAGGATTGCCGTCGTTGGGCTGGTCCGTAGTCACCCAAAGTTCATGCCCGTCCGGGTAGGATGACCAAGGTCGATAGAAGAAGTCCCGACCGAGCAGTCCGAATTTCCAGAGTTGATAAGCGATGTCTTTGCCGACGTAAGTTACTGTACCGTTCGAGCGAACAATGACTTTGCTGTCCTCCTCCGCCCCATCCTCACCACGGAATTGGGAGGAATGCATCACCCAACAGTTCGCGTTTTTTCCCTGGGTTTCGAAGTGAATTGCGCCTCTTTGCTTCAATAATTCGAACGCTGTCGTCCAGAATTTGAGATGAAGAATTTCACTTTCGCGCGGAAGCAGATCGTATTGAACGCATAACCGGTACATGGTCTGGAGATGCAGCTCGACGATGGCATCCCCGACGATCTTCCCGAGTTCTGCCAATTCGCCGTGCCCTGCCTCGATGGCATGGAGGGTTTCTGCGCGCCACTCAAGCGCGGCCGGATCTTCTTTGTAATAGGCAGAAACGCGAGCATACAAATCCCAGCACAGATAGTCAAAACGCAAGTTGGCGTCCGAAATCAGCGCTCGAATATCATCTACGCCTTTCTTCTCCAGGTAATGAAATGCCGCCACAACATCCGCCACCTGAACTCCGGTGTTGTCGATATAATTCTGAACTTCGACGGCGTTACCTAGTCTTCGCAGCATGCGTACGAACGTGTCCCCAAGAATCGCGTTTCTCAGATGACCGATATGCGCCGCTTTGTTTGGATTGATATTCGTGTGTTCGACGATGATTTTGCCCGCGGTCTCCGCGCCGGAGAGCTCGGCTTTCCCGCGCGTCTCAATCAGCGATCGAACGTAGCGGCCGCGGTTCAGGCGCACATTGATGTACCCGTTTCCCGCGATCTCAACAGACGTAATATCAGCCTGGTGAGCCAGTCCGGCGCCAAGCGATTGCGCAATTTCCCGAGGTGGGCGTCGTAGCTGCCGCGCGAGTTGGAATGCGGTCGGAATGGCTAATTCGCCAAATGAAGTCTGCTTGGGTTGCTCGAGCGCCACTTTCACCGTCAACCCGAACTGCTGCGCAACTTCGCGCTCGATTGCCGACGATACCGTTCTTTCGATTTCCTGGAACATCAGTCCCCAGTATCCCGAACTGTGCCTGATCCCTTACATCTATGATTTGGTCGTTACAATTGAGTTGTGCCGAAAGTGACGTTCTTACCGGAAGGCAAAACAGTAGAGTTCGAAAAAGGCAAACTTTCGTACGACGATCACGGCAAGCCCGAGTCGGTTCTGGATGTAGCGCTCAATTTCGATGTCCACCTCGAACATGCGTGCGGCGGAAGCTGTGCCTGCACCACCTGCCATGTGATTGTGCTCGAAGGCGATAAAAACTTGTCCGAAGCCGATGATGATGAATTGGATCGGCTGGATATGGCGGCGGGTTTGACACTCCGTTCACGGCTGGGATGCCAAGCGGTGGTGAAGGGAGACGTGAAGGT
>JAFASD010000519.1 GCA_019244945.1 Acidobacteriaceae bacterium
CCGGGAGAACAGGCCCAGGCAGACTTTACGCTTTCACCGGTGCCGGCGTTTAGTGTAGCCGGAACCATCCATCCTCCTGAGGAGGGTTTCATCACGATGAACGGGGTGGACGGGCAGCGAGTATGGGGCCCAATGGCCGCTCGGGTCCAGGCAGGCCGATTCCGTCTGCGCACGGTTCCCGCCGGTTCCTGGATGCTAAGTTTCCGATCGAATGGGAGGCAGCAGCTCTATGCCAGCCAAACCATCACTGTAAATTCGTCCAATATCGAGGGCGTACAGCTCCAATTACAGTCACTGGCTTCGATCCCTATAGAAGTTGTGGGTGCGGATGCCGCAGCCGCTCCGGTACAGATACAGCTTGTTCCTAAAGAAAAGCAATGGAACAACCCGCATTACATGTCGTCATTTATGCAACCCGGAAATTCGGAACAACGCGTGAGGATTGATAACGTTCCGCCGGGCAGATATACGGTGATTGCTCAATCGAACTTTCAGGGATGTATTGATTCACTTTCGTCAGGAGGTACGGATCTCACCCGGAATGATCTTGTGGTGAACGGCGAATCGCAAGTGCCGATAACGGTCAGTTTTCGCCAGGACTGCCCGAGCGTGACAGGCGCCGTTCATGCCGAAAACGGCCAGGTAAAAGGCGTGGTCGTCCTCATTCCTGACTCGGTTGCCATGGAGCCCAAAATTCTTCAAATGCAGGAGGGCGGCCATTTTGACATGTTCGGATTGAGTCCGGGAAGATACAACGTTTATGCCTTTTCAAATATCGATGGACTGGAGTATGCCAACCCGGAAGTCATGCGCGACTTCACGGGCCAGCAGATTGAGCTCGAGCCAAATCAAAAGGCCAATTTGACTCTGGAGTTGAACGTGAGAGGAAGCAGCTGATGCGCCGCGCGTTGTTACCGCTTGCCCTTGCCGCATCTTGTGCATTCCTGCCTGGCGGTGCTCAGTGCGGGCAATCCGCGGCATCAGCTCAGCCCGGTTTCACGATCGCGGGGACCGTCGTGGAGCGTGGCACTAACCGGCCCCTGAATCGAGTTCTGGTCACGATCAATCCTGCCGAGCACCGCGAAACGCAGTTCTCCTGCATAACGGCGAGTGACGGGCGGTTTGCCTTCACGAATCTGCCGGTTGGCAAATATTCGCTGGCAGCGGCAAAGCGCGGTGAAATGCTTGAGGGGTATAACCAGGACGAAAACTATGCGACCGCTATCGCAGTTGGGCCAGGTTTGGACTCCCAAAACATCGTTTTCGCGTTGGATGTTCCAGGCTCTCTATCGGGAACTGTCCTGGATGAGGAGGGTGATCCAGTTCCCCAGGCCCAAGTTTGGCTTTTTCGGAAGCGCGTCTTTTTGGGTAGAGCGCAATTTATCATGCGCCAGACGCAACAGACCGATTCTTCTGGATCGTTTTATATAGGTCATCTCGCTCCGGGCACATACTATGCAGCGGTGCAGGGCCGCCCTTGGTACGCGCAGAACTCTTTTCAACCTCAGACCGAGGACCAGCCACCCGCAGAATTGGCGGGGGGTCCTCCCGTCTCCGAATTGGATGTCGCTTATCCTGTCACTTACTACGGCGATTCCGTCGATCCGGCATCCGCATCGCCCATTACAATCTCCGAAGGCGGATCAGCGACAGTTCAGATTACGATTCACGCAGTTCCTGCTTTGCACGTTGAACTGGCTGGAGCGGATCCGCAAACACATCACGGCGTGGGTACTCAGCTTTCAACGCTAGGTCCTGGCGGATTTCCCATTCTAGTGAATGGCCCGATGCTCACCATCGGCAATCGCCAGATACTCACCGGAATTGCGCCCGGCCGCTACATCGTGAACGTGGAGTCCTTCGAGCGCGGTCACCCGGAGGTGATAGGAACGAAAACCATAGAGCTGACGGGCGATTCGAATCTCGACGTTCGTGACCTGCCGAAGGCGACGCTGACCGGAAGAGTCAGTTTCGACGGCAATGAGCGCCCCAGCGGTGAAGTTTCGATCGAGTTTATTCCGCTTGCACGGGGATTCAATCGTCGGGACTTCAATTTCTCCATTGCGAGCGACGGTTCGCTCGAGGCAATTGATTCCAATATCGTGCCTGGTCGTTATCAGCTCCAAATTGTGAATGCTCCGGGATTCTTTCTAAAATCCATAAACGTGAAAG
>JAFASD010000052.1 GCA_019244945.1 Acidobacteriaceae bacterium
CAATGCGGCCCAGGTCGAAAGCCTGCATGAACCGGCAACGAAGGTGGTGCAGGACGCTGTGTCGCGAGTCAATCGTCAGCTCGCTGACTTCGAACGCATCCGGCGGTTCAAGGTGCTCGAGCGCGAGTTTTCAATCGAGCATGGAGAGTTAACTCCGACGATGAAGATTCGGCGTGCTCGGGTGCTGGAGAATCACAAAGCGCTGGTCAGCGAATTGTACTTGGGGCGTGAAGAGAGCGATTAATCAACCGATTCAGCTTCTGCCAATCTTCCGCGAGCGCGTCTGGGGCCGCGAGAAGTTGGGGCTTTATTTTTCGAATGCGCCCGACACGAAACGCATTGGCGAAGTCTGGTTCAGCTTTGAGGAAAACCCGACTTCCGAAGGCAGGCGATTGGGCGAGCTGATCCGAGACGAGCCGCAGATCTTAGGCTCGGCAAACGATCCGAAGCATCCAGGTATTTGCCCGCTGTTACTCAAACTGTTGTTTACGACGGAGCGTCTCTCGGTGCAGGTTCATCCCGATGATGAGTACGCAGAGCAGCACCATCAGAGCTTGGGTAAGACAGAGGCGTGGTACGTGCTGGACTCGCAACCGCCGGGCGAAGTCGCGGTCGGTTTCCGAGAGACGCTCACTGCCGAGAGGTTCAAGGGGGCTGCGCAATCCGGCGAGATCGAGCAACTGCTGGACTGGCGAGCGGTTCAGGCGGGTGAGGTGATCTTTGTCCCCGCGGGGACGGTACACGCGATCGGGGCTGGGCTGACGATCTGCGAGATTCAAGAGAACTCAGATATTACATACCGCCTGTACGATTACGGACGGCCGCGGGAATTGCACCTGGAGCATGGTACGCAGGTATCCGACCTTGGTCCGCACGAGTTTCGAGCCGAGCGTGTTGCGTTGAATGACTGGCGGGATCAGTTGCTGGAGTGCCCCTATTTCCGTATTGAACGCCTGCGACCCGAACGCTCGATTCGGATCGAAGGGGGTTTGCCGTATTACATGCTGCTCGTGTGTACGCGAGGATTTGGGACCATTGCAGAACAGCCTTTTGCAGCGGGGCAGGCATGGCTTATACCAGCGCACAACGCTGCTATTGAGGTCCATGGCCCCGGCTCTGAATGGATCGTTACTTATACGTCGGAGCAGCCCACTTCAGCGCTTCAGGAAAGCGCGTAACAACAACGCCACCTTGGCGCTTTTCGGAACGTTGATGCGGCGAGAAAGGACCGAATAGTTGGCGCGTTCGATCTTGCGGAGCAGCCGCAGATAGACTTCGCGAAGCGCCCATAGCGAGCGGCGACTCTTGGGCTGAATGAACTGAGCTAAGGAAGCGGATTCCGCGTAGCAAGCTCGTGCACGATCGGCTTCAAATCGCATCAACTCGCGGAAACGCATGTCTTCCCTGCCTGAGCGTAACTGCTCGACTGAGACACCGAAGCGATCGAGATCTTCTCGCGGCAGGTATACGCGGCCGAGTGCGGCGTCTTCCCGCACGTCGCGGAGAATGTTCGTCAACTGAAACGCGACGCCGCATTTTTCTGCCAGGAGCAAGGCTCGCATGGACTCGAAGCCAAAGATGTGAATGACGGTAAGACCGACTACGGATGCGACCTGATAGCAGTATTTGTAAAGCTCTTCGAAGGTTTGGATCTGCCGAGGCTCCAAATCGGATGTAATGCCGTCGATCATCTCGTGGAAGAAGCGGTGCGGGATCGAGTAACGTTCGACTGTGTCGTGGAGCGCGGGCCAGATCGGATCCTCGTTCACATAGCCCCGCAAAGCATGGTCCAGGCTGACGCGCCAAAGGGCGATGCTTTCCTGAATCTTGGCTTGGTCAGTCGTGCGGGGATCGTCGCTGAGATCGTCGCAATGGCGCATGAAGGCGTAAACCGCGCACATGGCATCGCGTTGCGGCTTCGCGAGGAGGAGAAACGAGTAGTAGAAGTTCTTAGCGCGACTTCTCGCTATTCGGCGACAATAGCGGTAAGACTGTTCGAGCGAACGAGGCGCTAGAACGCGAGCAGTCGCGGCAGACATTGAAGAAGGATGCGTACGCGTTCGGCTTTGGAGATGTGAGGCCGGCGTTTGAGTACGTTGTATTTCTGAGCGCGGATTTTGTCGAGGATCTTCATGCCACCCCGGCTGAATAATTCGAGATCCAAGGCAAGGCGGCGATCGACCATTTGGATGAGCGGCAGACCCTGCCGGAAGAGATCTTCAGATACGGAAACGGCATCGCGGAGGACCGATTCGAAGGCGGGGTTGAACGTGAGAGCAAACAGCTCTTCGACCGTATAGCCGTATTTCGCGAAGAGATTGAGAGGCAGGTAGATGCGGTCTTTTTGGAGATCGACCGTGACGTCCTGCCAGAAGTTAGCGAGTTGGAGAGCGGTGCAAGTGTGATCGGACAGGCTCTGGCGCTCGGCATCGCGATAGCCGCAGAGATAAAGAACCAGATGGCCGACCGGATTCGCCGAGTTCACGCAGTAGCCGAAAACATTATCGAAGGTTTGGTAACGGGTCGTGGTCTGATCCTGTTCGAAGGCGCGGATTAGGCGGTCAAAGGGATCGATTGGGATCTCATGCCTCTTAACAGTGTCTTTGAGAGCGACAAATACCGGATGCGAGACATGCCCTCGGTACATCGCCTGAAGCTCGTCGCGCCACCAGGCGAGAAGCCGAAGGCTTTCGGCGGGATCGCCTATTTCGTCGCCAAGATCGTCTGCCCAGCGGCAGAATGCGTAGACGTTATAGAAGTCCTGATGCAGCTCTTTTGGCAGAAGAAAACTGACAACGTGAAAATTCTCGTAGTGATGCGTAGCGAGCCAGCGCGTGTAGTCGCGCGCTTCGCCCGGGGAGTAGAGCGGCGGATCGGGAGCAATGTTCCGAATGTATTCTTTGGGCTGTAGATGCGCGACTGGCACGGCTACTCTTGCTATCAGGGAATGATAGCGGTCTTGATTTGGCCGTTCCTGGAATTCGCTAAGTCATGGAGAACTTGAGGAAGACGGTTCAGCGGCTCTTCATGGTTTACCAGATGAGTAGCGGTCACTTTGCCCTCGGCAATCAACTGGAGAGATCGGCGGATGTGCGCAGGCGTGTGGTGAAAGCTGGCTTTGCAAGTGATTTCGGAGTAGTGCAGCAGAGCGGTATCGAGACCGACCTTGGTTCCACTTGGGCAACCGCCGAAGAAGTTGACCGTGCCGCCTCTGCGCACTAGCTGAGGGGCCAGTTCCCACATAGAAGGATTGCCGATGGCTTCGATAACGACGTCAGGCCCACGCCCACCGGTTCGCGCTTTCAGTTCCTGAATAAGAGCGCTTGAATTGCCCATCAGAATACCTTCGTCGGCTCCGAGCATCATGGCCCGATCGATCTGTTCGAGACGGCGCGCCAGAACAATCACGCGCGCGGCATAAGCGGCTTTGGCCAAGCGAACGAACATAAGCCCGATTGGTCCGAGGCCCATGACGGCAACGGTGTCTCCGGATTGAAGGCGGCTTTCATCCAAACCGCGAAGGACACAGGCGAGCGGCTCGGCCAGAGCGGCGTCCTTGTATTCGAGACCGGAAGGAATGCGATATGTGTTCTTCTGAACGATGCGGCGCGGAAGGCGGATGAATTCTGCGTACGCGCCGTTGTTAAACAGCAAATCTTCGCAGAGATTCTGTTGATTGTGGAGGCAGAAAAAGCATCGATCGCAGGGCGCGGAGTTGGCGGCGACGACGCGCTGACCGACTTGGAAATTGGGCAGGCCTTCGCCCACGGCTACGACATCCCCTGCCATCTCGTGGCCGAAAAGAGCCGGGGGCCGGATCATCTTTGCGTGATATCCGCGCCGGAACACTTTTATATCTGTTCCGCAGGTGAG
>JAFASD010000285.1 GCA_019244945.1 Acidobacteriaceae bacterium
TTGAAATTGTGAGTGACGTCGAAATCCGACGGCCCTTTGGCATGGGAAAGATCCCATGGATAGTTGTCAGTGAAATAATCCTGCGAACCGATGTCGGTGTTCCGGCTAAACCGGTATTGGAAATCGAATTCGAACGACCTCGAAAAATGGTGTTGGAGTTCGGCGAGCAGCGCGTTGTAGCTGGAGTTGGCGGTATTCGCATACCAGTCGAGCGATTGAACCCTGGGATTGGACTGAGGATACAAAACTAAATTCAGGAAGCTCTGATAGCCTAAATGGCGGCTTTGACTGCCCTGATATCCCAGTGACGCGACCCAATTGTCGCCTAAGTCGTACTGCGTATCGAGCGAGTAGCGGTAGGTCACCGTCGAGGGCACGAACGACGGAAAGCCGGTTAAACTCACCGGCGCGCCGCTGGTGGGCAATCCATTGGGGCCGAACGTCTGTATAGTCGCCGGGTTCGAAGGATAGCTGTTGATCTCATGCACATTGGAGCCCGTTGCGTACAGGATGTTCGGAGGCGACAGAGTGAATGAGGTCAGGAAGGGGGGATTAAATCGGCCGTTCGAGGTGATGGCCACTTGCTGCAGATTTTGACCGATGCCGAAACCTCCGCGCACGACGAATTTGCTGTTGAGCTGGCGCCCCATGAAACCTGTCGGAGTCCAGGCAAAACCAATCTGCGGCCCCCAGTTATTCTTGCTGGTATTGAACAACGGATTGCCCTTGCGGATATGCAGATCGGCTAAAGCGTTGCCATCGGGTCCGAGAATGACGTTGCTGATGTTGCCGTCGGTCTCGGTCAGCGGCCCGAAATACTCGTACCGAAGCCCCAGGTTTAGGGTGAGGTTCGGCTTGACCTTCCAGTCGTCCTGAACGAAGAACGCGAGGATGTTGAAGCGCTCATTTTTCGTGGCCGAAGTCGGCGTGCCCGTCACGGGGTTAAAGTTGGTGCTTTCGGTGAATGGCGCGTCGTTGGCAAAATCCCACAGATTACGAAAATTATAGGTCGGAATGGCGCCCCACGGCGCTGTGTCCAAAAATAGCGCCCGCGAGATATCCGCGCCGAATTTCAAGTAATGGCTGCCTTGCACCTTGGTCAAGATGTCGCGTCCGTTGTAGGTTTTCTGATTGAAGACGCTGGGCCCGGGCGGGCCGAAACTCTGAAAGCCGACGCCTCCATTACTAATGTTGGCGTCGGGGAGCCCGAAGGCCAGTTGAGGATTACTAGTGATCTCGTTCCAGTACCAGCCGCTGAACCCGAAGCGCGCCTCGTTCAGCAATGTCGGCGTGAAGGTGTGGGTATAGATCGCGCTGACGGCGTCGGCAGTCGAAAAATGGTTATAGTAATCCTGGACGCGCTGTCCGTTAAAGTAATGCTGCGCCACCGGGGTCCAGTAAATGCTGAAGGTGATCGCATCCTTGCTGCTGGGGTCGTAATCCATACGGCCGTTGTACTGCGTGCTTGTATTGATATTCGGACCGACGGTTTCGACGTACTCAGCGTCGGGAATGCCGTCAAAACCGCCGCCGATGCCGAACGGCGTGCCGGGTTGTCCAAATGTCGGATCCATGGTGCCGAGCGGGGTTTTCAACGGGGAGCCCAGATCCAGACCGCCTGCAACGTCATGGCACTGGGTCGACGGGAGACCGGCCTCCGCGCAAGTCTCCGAGATGACCTGGGTGATTTTAGGCGCTACTCCGGAGAACGAAAGGAACTGCCGGGCGATGCTACCCGATGGTCCCGCGTTGGCCTCGAACTGCGGCGTCTCGAACCAGCCCGTACTCACGGTTTGCGAATTGTTGCGCAGCGTTTCGTAGGAGAAGAAGGCAAACAGCTTGTTCTTCCAAAGAGGTCCGCCGAGGCTGCCGCCGAATTGGTTAAATCGAGCGTTGTCGCGCTGCACCGGGCTTGGGGTCCCAGGCCCGTTCCAGCGCTGGTAGGCATTCAGGCCCGGCCGGTGCCACTTGAAGAAAGCGCTGCCGTGGAGGTCATTGGTGCCGTTTTGTGAGACGACCTCGACCTGAGCGCCGCCCGTGCGCCCGTTCTCGGCATCGTAGTTGTTCGAGATGACCCTCACCTCTTTTACCGATTCCTCATTAGGAGTAATCACGGCTGAGCCACCCCACACCGTGCTATTCACCGACAAGCCGTCGATCTGGAAATTATTCTCGTTCTGGCGCGTGCCGTTGGCTATGATCGCGGGACCGTTTTCCACCTGAAAGATGCTGTCGGTCGAGCCCGGTCCGTTCTTGTTGGTGCCCGGTAATTGCGACCCACTGCCGCCCGCACCTTGAGCGCCATCGCCAAAGGTCCCGGGCGCTAGCCGCAGCAATTGATACGGATCACGGGAAAACGAGGGTAGCGACTGGATCTCTTTCGTGCTTATGGTGCCTCCGATGGCAGCCGTTTCCGTGTCTAGCAACGGGGCTCCGGCCGCGACCGTGACTTCCTGCGAGACTTGACCGACATCGAGCTGCACCTTGATAGACTGCACCTTTTCCGCGGTCACAATAACGTCAGAAAGAACCTTCTTGCTAAATCCCGTCTTCTCCACGGAGAGCGTGTAGTTGCCTGGAGCAAGAGAGGAAATCGTGAACACGCCATCACCGGTTGTTGTGACGGTGTGTTCTATGGTTGTCTCCTGGCTAGTCAGCGTGACCTTAGCCTCGGGAACCGTTGCGCCGTTGGGATCCACTACAACGCCTTGAATGCCCGCCTGGAACTGCGCCGCAGCGGGAGGAGCGAGGATTTGGAAAACGACTAGAGCGGCGAGAACCGTTGTCAGGTGTCGAACGCGCATCTTCATAGACGAGGCTCCTAACATAGTGGATTAAAGTTAAGCGACACCCAGCATATCGCAAACGCCGCCCGGTTAAAGGCGACCACTCTTATTGCCGATGACATACTGGACGGAGGCGATGGAGCCGGAGAAATCAACTGTTCATGTTGCAGTGCTCGGGCTGGGGTACGTGGGCTGCGTGTCGGCGGCGTGCCTGGCAAACCTGGGGCATCGTGTCACTGGGATCGATCGCGACGAGAGCAAAGTTCATAACATCTCGAACGGAGTTGCGCCCTTTTTTGAACCCGGTCTCGAGCCGATCCTTCACGAGAGCGTTTCCTCCGGGCGCTTGACGGCAAGCACCTCGATTGGCGCCATCGAGAACGCCGATATAGCTCTGGTTTGTGTCGGAACGCCGTCGGAAAAGAACGGCAATTTGGGACTTGATCAGCTTCGCCGGGTCATCAGCGAAATTGCCTCGACGCTCCCGAGCCGGACCAAGCCGCTGATTGTCGCCATCCGCAGCACCGTCTTCCCCGGAACCTGCGAAGAGCACGTGATTCCCGCGTTTGCAGGCAACCCGCTGATCTCAGTCGCTTGCAATCCGGAATTCTTGCGCGAGGGCGTAGCAGTCAAAGATTTCAGGGAACCTTCGCTGGTCGTGGTCGGAGGGACGAACGATCAGGCCGTTGGACAGGTCGCGGCGCTTTACTCGGCTTTGGGTGTCCCGCCATGTCTTGTCAGTCTGCGGACGGCTGAAATGATCAAGTACGCCTGCAACGCATTTCATGCCGTCAAAATTGCCTTCGCAAATGAGATCGGCGCGCTCAGTGCGCGCCTCGATGTCGATCCCGGCGAGGTTATGACCACCCTCTGCGAGGACACGAAGCTTAACATCGCTTCGACTTACCTCAGGCCTGGATTCGCATTTGGGGGTTCGTGTCTCCCCAAAGATCTCCGCGCACTCACGTATCGGGCCAAGCGGCTGGACCTTCAACTTCCGCTGCTCGAATCGGCGCTGCCCAGCAATCAGCACCACCTTCAGCGAGCGATCGAAGCTATTCTGGATTTGCCCAGCCGCCGCCTTGGCGTGATCGGGCTTGCATTCAAAGAAAATACGGACGACCTCCGCGAAAGTCCTGTAGTGACGCTGCTCGAACAGCTCATCGGTAAGGGCCGGCAGGTCCGTGTCTACGACCCGCACATTCAGCTCGAGGCCATCTATGGTAGTAATCGCAACTTTATCCTGCAACAGATCCCTCATATCGGCCGCTTGCTCGATACTTCACTGCAGCAGACGCTCGATTGGGCTGACCATATCGTGATTGCCCAAAAACTCAGTCCGAATCACCGCGCCCAAATCGCGCAAAGCGGTCTGCCCGTCACAGATGTTGTGAGTCCCTCATTGGCGTACGCTTCCGCCCCGTTGACCTCTTCCGCCCGCTAACCTCATCCTCCTGCATTGCGGCAGGTAACACTAGAGGAGAACAGGGAATCTATTAGCAAAGCGCGTTGAATTTCTCCGCAGCGTGTCCTCCGACTCAGCGTGGCAGACAAAAAAGATCAGGCGTTTTTCTCGGCTTGGCGCGAACGCTTACAGGCACTGAAGAACGTCCCTCCGGTCTTGCGCATCGTTTGGGAATCAGGCCCTTACGTGGTCAGTCTCGGCCTGATTTCCCGATTGATCGTGGCCGTCATCCCTGTAAGCACGGCCTGGGTTACAAGTCTCATCATTGATAACGTCAATGGAATCGTTCAGCACAAGATAACCCTATCTCCGCATCTTTGGTGGCTTGCCGCCTTGGAATGTGCGCTTGCAATTTGCGGCAATCTGTTTGGCAGATTGACGGATTATTATGACGCAGTTCTAGCGGACCGATACACCCGCCACGTCAGCATTCAAGTCATGCATCACGCCTCACAGCTCGATCTGCAAGCGTATGAAGATCCCGTCTTCTACGACAGGCTTGAGCGCGCCCGGGTTCAGGCCACTGATCGGCTGGGGATGATCCAATCGATCGGCAGATTGTTCCAGCAGACCATTACGACGATTTCGCTATCGGCGGCAATCCTTTTTTTCTCCCCATGGCTTCTGTTACTGCTCGTGGTCTGCCTCGTTCCAGCGTTCCTGGGCGAGAGCCATTTCGCATTTCTCAGTTATGCGAAGAATTTTCGACAAACTCCCATCCGACGCCAACTCGATTACCTTCGGCAGTTAGGTGGCAGCAAGGAAGCTGCGAAGGAGCTAAAGCTTTTCGGCTTAAGCGCGTTCCTTACGGACCGTTTCACCACTCTTTCCAATCACATCTTCGACGAAAACTTGTCGCTCGCTAGAAAGCGCCTCTTGGCGGTTTCGTTGCTCTCGATGGTGAGCACGGCAGGTTACTACGGCGCGTACATCTGGGTCATCTATGAAACCGTAACGGGCGTATTTAGCATCGGCACCCTTTATTTCCTGACGCAATCCATCATGAACGCATCGAGTAATATCTCGCAGATTTTTTCCACTCTTTCGAGCATTGCAGATCAAGCTCTTTTCTTGACCGACCTACTTGCGTTTTTCGAGATGCGGCCGGCCGTTACGTCCAAACCCGGCGCGCTACCGGCGCCCCGTCCCATAAGGAGCGGCTTCCAACTAGAGAATGTTTCGTTTGTGTACCCCGGCACGACTCGCCAGGTGCTAAAAGGCCTGAACTTCCGATTGGAACCGGGCGAGCGCATTGCGCTCATCGGTCAAAACGGACAAGGAAAAACCACAATTGTGAAATTGATGACCCGGCTCTACGATCCGACTGAGGGACGGGTGCTGCTGGATGGCGTGGATCTTCGCGACTATGACCTGGAAGATCTCTCGCGAGAAATCGGAGTCATTTTTCAGGACTTCATGCGATACGAGATGACCGCTCGCGAAAACATCGCGGTCGGGCGCATCGATTACCTTTCCGATGATGAAAGAATCCAGCGCGCCGCCGAAAAGAGTCTCGCCCATGGAGTGATCGAGCGGCTGCCTCGCGAGTATGACCAAATGTTGGGACGGCGTTTCGAAGGCGGAGTCGATCTCTCGGGAGGGGAATGGCAGAAGTTGGCGCTCGCTCGCGCCTATCTGCGCGAGGCGCAAGTCCTTATCCTCGATGAACCGACAGCTGCTCTTGACGCGCGGGCGGAGTACGAAGTTTTCGAGAGGTTCAACGAGCTTACCGAGAGCAAGATGGCTCTCTTCATTTCGCATCGCTTCTCCACCGTGCGAATGGCGGGTCGAATCATTGTTCTCGAAGACGGCGCCATTGCAGAGGAAGGCAGTCATGATCGTCTGATGGCGCGCGGCGGACGATACGCTGAAATGTTCGACCTGCAGGCGTCAAGCTACAGATAGGCCTCAAAGATGTCTGAGCCTTCCATCGGTATCAAAGCGGGCGCGCCTACCACTGCTCACCTGGATTTTGAAGACGCGAAACAGGCGCAGGTACGTGAGCATGCGCTGCGGACTGCACGCTCGTGCGCTTGGGTTCCGGGGAAGAGCCACTCCGACAAACCGCGCGAAATTTTCCGCAGATCCGCCGCACGGTTATCCCGCGTAGAACGGGATCTCTATCGTCTGCCGCCGCGAGAACTTTCGGAAGATCTCAAATGGCTTTCCGATAACTTTCGCCTGGTCCGGACGGAACTGCGGACCGTGGGCGAGAGCGTCAAATTTCTCGGTAGATTGCCAGTGGTCCGCAGTCCCGATGAGGAATCAGCGCCTCGATGCCTGGTATTTGCTCGTGCCTTGCTCGACGAAGGGAACAATCAACTTACCGAAAATCTGTTTTCATCATTTATCCAAGCGGCTCAAGAAATCGAGCCTTTGCGCATCTCTGAACTCTGGGGAATGGTTCCGGCGCTCAAACTCGTGCTGCTCGAAATTCTCGCGGAGAGTGGAGCAAACGCGCTCCAGGCATTCCGGACGAGCGGGGCGAATCCGCATCCTTATCACATTGATCGTCTCATTAGCAGTCTGCAATTTCTGGGAATCGTGGATTGGAAAGAAATTCTCGAGGAACTCTCTCATGTCCATCAGGTTCTGCGCCTCGATCCCGCAGGCATCTATCCGCGAATGGAATTTGAGAGCCGCGATCTCTACCGAAAAGCAATCGAAGAGATAGCGGCGCATTCAGAAGTTGGGGAAGTCGAGTTGGCGCACTTTGCGGTTCAGATGGCCAAGGACGCAAAGGTCGATCGCTCCACTCCCGAAGCACTTCGCGAACGCCTGCGGCATGTGGGCTATTACCTGCTGGATGAGAGCGCTTCAGAGGAATTGCGGAGCCGGGCTGGTTACCGGCCTCCTTTCGACTCCAGTGTCAAACGCCTGTTTCGCAAGTTTCCGGATGAGGTTTACATCATTGGAATCGAAGCAGTCACGCTCGCAACCGTAGTGGCTCTGATCATGAGCATCGTCGAGACCAACGGCGGATTCGGGTTGATCATCGGCGCGTTGCTTCTGATGATTCCAGCGACTCAAGCGGCTGTTGAGTTGATGAACTATCTCGTCACAGCTGTTTTGCCGCCGATAGCGTTGCCCAAGCTGGATTTTTCAAAAGGCGTGGATCCCTTCTGCGCGACTATGGTCGCGATTCCAACCTTGCTCCTCAAGGAGGACCAGATCCGGAAATTGGCCGGCGACCTGGAGGTCAGATATCTAGTCAACCGCGATCCGAACATCTTCTTTGCGCTCTTAACG
>JAFASD010000375.1 GCA_019244945.1 Acidobacteriaceae bacterium
CCAACCGCCGGAACCGATAATGGAATTGTGGAAGAAACACTGAACGTGCAACAAGAAAAGCAAGAGATTCGGCTTCTCGCATACCAGCTCTGGATCGAGCGTGGCTGCCCTCTGGGAACCCCTGAGGTGGATTGGTTTGAAGCTGAAGAGAAACTCGCGGCAAAGACTCGCGCCGATTCGCAAACTTCAACCATCCTGAACGCCGCGAAAGTTGTCGGCTCGGCCCTCGGCTCGGCTGCCAGCCTCGTAAATTCGATGACCGGCCTCATATCGGGTGGGAAAACCTCGGAATAGACGTATTACGCTTTCGGCCCGCGTGATTAGTGAATCGTGCTCTGAGACCTGAAGTTTCTCATAGATAGGTCCTTGCATAATCCCCGCGCCCGTCTCTTGTATAGTGCTCGGCTCTGTATAATGCTTCACCCTGCCTGTAAAGCGCAGAAGCCGAGCCGATGAACAGAGCCCTAGCCAGCGTGATGCTTGCCGTAACGTGGCTGCTTGATCGACCTTTATTTCGGCGGAAGGAGCGGCCGCCCAGACCCGGGCTGCCAAGAGCCAGAGCGCTAAACGGCGATTCCAGGTCATCTATACGCGGGGCATGTCCCATCAGAATGCAGCAGCAATCTTGAAAATTACTGAGATTTTATCCTTTTAGCCTCGCACGAATACTAAGAGCCGTTAGGAAGCTTGGATGTTCCCGGAGGCTCACAAAACTGCCGTTGGACTATACCGTTGCAAACCAGGACCGTGGATCAACGATTGGAACACGGGTCCGTATTGCGGGCACGAGCGCCGAGCGCCGGAAGGGACTACTGGAATTGAGTTGCCTTGAAGCAGGCACGGGACTTTGGATTACTCCCTGCGAGGCGATTCACACGTTCGGGATGAAGATGCCCATTGATGCTATGTTTCTGGACCGTGACTACCGTGTGAGAAAGTTGGTAGCCTCTCTACTGCCGACCCGCATTTCCATCTGCCTGAGCGCTTGCTCCGTGCTTGAATTGCCTGCTGGAACCATATTGCGAAGCGCTACGGAGCTGGGTGATCGCCTGAGGTTCCAAAGCGTTTCCCGGAGCTGAGGAGGTCGATCAGCTATGCCGATGAGTTCCTCGGGAATGCCTGTTGTGTTAAGAATCGCACTCATATCGGTGGTGCTTGTCGCCGGCATTTACGATTTGCGGTTCAGACGTATTCCAAACTGGCTCAATTTGAGCGGTGTGATTCTCGGCGTTGGAATCAATACATTACTGTTTGAGCAGCATGGCCTCGCGGCATCAACGCTAGGACTTCTCTGCGCTCTGGGAATCTATGTTCCGCTATACCTCATTCGTGGGATGGGCGCGGGAGATGTAAAACTGATGGCGGCCGTGGGCGCAATTGCAGGTCCTGAGAATTGGCTGTGGATTTTTTTGGCCACGGCGCTTCTCGGCGGCTTCGTATCCCTGGTGTTTGTGGCGATTAAAGGGCGTTTCCATCAGACAATTCTGAATCTCATCCTGATAGTGGCGGAGCTATCTCATTTCCGCTTGCCGTCGGAAAAGGATTCGCGGCTGGATGTGCGGAATAAGGAAGCATTGCGCATTCCGCACGGCGCACTGATCGCCACCGGGTCGATGGCTTTCTTACTCTTCAACGCTGTCGCTTAAGACCCGATCGAAAATTTCGGGGCCACTTCCGTTTCGAATCTACACGCCGCAAGCAGCGGCTATTGGAAAGCGGGGATGCGGCCGATTAGAAAACCGTAGACATTACTTACTTCTAAGTGCAATAAATGCAGGCAACAGCGCTTCATTCTTGGGATCTTCCGTATACCGGGACGACGCGGTGGTACATGCGGTTGATGCCGTCATTGACGGATTTCGCGTTTGTCCTGCCGGCGTTCTTGCTTTTTGTAATGTTGCCGGGCGCGTCCACTCTTTTGGGCGATGGAGATACCGGATGGCATCTGCGTACGGGCGATTGGATTCTCCAGCATCGAATCGTGCCCACGGTGGATTTTTTCTCATTCACCAAGTCAGGCCAGCCTTGGTTTGCATGGGAGTGGGGCTGGGATGTTCTATTTGCAATCCTGCACCGCTCTTGGGGTCTGGCCGGAGTAGTTTTTGTAAATGTACTGCTGCTGTGTTTTGTGTCCGCGTTGCTGTTCCGGTTGTGCCGCCGCTGCTCGGCGAATGACCTTCTCGCGTTTTTATTCACCGTCATCTGTATGTGCGGGTCGATGATTCATTGGCTCGCCCGGCCGCACCTCGTTTCGTGGCTTTTCGTGCTGGTATTTGCGCACGTGATTCTGACGGCGGAACAAGGGAAACTCGTGTCTCTGGTGTGGCTGCCTTTTCTGATGTTGATATGGACTAATCTGCACGGCGCGTTTTTCGTGGGCATTCTGATGTTGCTTGCGAGCGCGGTGGGTGAAGCGGTTCGGTCTCTGGCGAGACGGAATGGCTCTTGGTCCTCAGCGTATGTGAGTTCACGGCCTTATCTGCTCTGCGCGTTGGCCTGCGCTTTGGCGACCTTTGTCAATCCGTACACATGGCACCTACACGAGCACATCTGCAGGTATTTGCTCGATTCAAATCTCTTGGACAATATCCAGGAGTTTCAATCGGTCAGCTTTCATCACGGGCCGGTAGTGTTCTTCGAAGGCATGCTGGTGTTGGGCGCTGCATCGATTTTTTGGTGCCTCGAAGCAGGAAAGATTTCCGCGGCGATTCTGATCGCGTTATGGACCCACCTAGCTCTCGTATCGGGACGAAACGTCCCGCTCTTTCTGCTGATTGCGGCTCCCTGGACGGTTTGCATGTTCGGAGACGCTCTGTTACGGCTGAAGTCACTGCCGGCGCTGAGCCGTCTAGGAACACTGCTTACGGATGTGACGAATGAATTCCGTCCATTGGAGCGGATCGAGAGAGTTCATTTCCTATCTGCGGCTGCTGCACTTGTTTTGGCATCTTTGTTTGCATCTGGCCAGCCCGGTTTTGAGGCCAAATTTGACGAAAAGAAGTTTCCAGCGAAGGCAATTGCGGTGCTCGAGACTTCTCAGGCTTCTCGAACCTTCACCTATGACCAATGGGCTGATTACTTTATTTACCGGCTCTACCCGACCCAGCGGGTTTTCATAGACGGCCGAAGTGATTTTTACGGCGCTGCACTTGTAGCTAAATACCAGCACATCATCAATGCGCGGTACGACTGGGAATCGGATCTAAAGCGGTTCGCGATTGACTCGGTGGTAATCAAGCCGGACGCTCCTTTGGCGGCCGTTCTGAAGCAATCGCGCGATTGGACAATGC
>JAFASD010000506.1 GCA_019244945.1 Acidobacteriaceae bacterium
GCCAGCACATCCAGTGGCCGCGCCTGATCGAAGATCACGTTCGGGTCAACGTGCATGATGCGCTCAGTACGAATATCTACGGCGCTGGCTTGCAAAAATGCGCACGAGCAAAATGCCGGATAGAAAACCGCCTACGTGCGCGAACCAAGCCACGCCACCCGCGTCGCTCAGGCTGTTGATTGAAGAAAGACCGCTTAATAACTGTATAGCGAACCAGTAAATCAACATGAACGCCGCGGGAATATCGATGGTCGTAATGAAAAAAATGATGAAGATCAACGTCAAGACACGCGCCCGAGGATAGAGCATCAGGAATGCGCCCATGACGCCTGCAATTGCGCCGCTCGCTCCAATTGTGGGTATCGGACTTCCCAGGTTCGTAATGAGCTGCACACCACCCGATGCGATGCCGCAGATCAGGTAGAACAAAAGAAACTTCGCTGACCCAATCGCATCCTCGATATGCGATCCGAATACCCACAGAAACCACATATTGCCGATAAGGTGAAGCCAACCGCCATGCAGAAACATGGAGGTAATCAGAGCCGTGGGATGCAAGCGGTCGGGAACCAGCGCGTAATGCGCCAAGATACTGCTCTGCATGTACCCAGGCTGCACTGTCTCGAACAGAAAACAGAAAACGTTCGCGGCAATGATCAGCAACGTCGTAACAGGCGTTGATTGCCGAAGCAAAAGCGCGCGCAGAGGAATCATCGGCTACAGCGCAGCCTGCACAGCTTTCATCGGCATCCGCCCAAGAATTTCAGGAGCTTCGCGGCGTTTCACCTTTCCGGAGGCGGCCGAAGAAAGTAATGAATCCACTTCAGATCGGCTAGGAATATGCCCGCGAGCGCCAATTGCCGTGCAATTGATAGCCGCCGCTGCATTCGAGAAATCGAGCGCCTGATCCATTCCCATATCCCTTAGCAGCGTGTAGCAGAACGCACCGTGAAAAACGTCTCCTGCGCCGGTAGTGTCCACGGAGGCCAGCTCGAATCCTGGTGAGTACCACCAGCGATCGCCCATGAGCGCCAGCGCGCCATCATGACCCAACGTCATTGCCGCGAGGGACATCCCATATTCACGGCGCAGTTGCTCGAGCGCGATAAACGGATCGGGCTCTCCCGTCCATTTGCCGGGCCAACCGAAGCCTGCCACCAGGTAATCGACGTGTCTTAGCACGGATTCAAAACCAGGATAGACTGTGTCTACATCGAGCGAGACTGGGATTCCGTTTTCGCGCGCCACGGAAGCAGCGTATGCCGCGGCTTCGATATCGTAACCGTCTATATGCAAGAGCTTCGCGTTAACCACATCATCAACGCGGATCTCCGAAGGCGTGAGGCGCAGACAATCGGGTCGCTGCCACAGCACGGTTCGCTCTCCTGTGCGCTCGTCGATAAGTATATACGCGGTCTGGTTCGGACAGCCCTCGCGAACGATTAAGCCGCTAGTGTCGACTCCGGTGTTCTCAAGACTCTCGCGTTGAATGTTCCCGCGAACATCATCCCCGATCGTTCCGATGTATTTTGCGCGCAACCCAAGCTAGGCGCAAGTAACCACCGCAGTAGCCACTTGGCCACCGGGGCTTAGCAATTCTTTTTCGAATCGCACCTTCCCGGCGTAGGGCGGAAACTCTTCGACTAGCAGGAGGGTATCAGTCGCATTCAGGCCGATTCCCAGAACATCACAGGCCAGACTCAAACGAGCCTACTTCTTGATGGAATCGGGAACCTCGTAGAGGTAAATCATGTGGGTCGCGCCGTGACGTCCTTGGCTTTCTGCGGTCTCCACCGGCTTCCATCCGGGAATCGGGTAATCATAGGACACCACGCGCGTATTCGGCCGCAGATAATGTTCCAAATTTGGCCGAAGCGTGTCATTGGCGGTTGTGGCAAGGTATAAAGTCACGACATTCGCGCCGCTGAGATCGGTCTGCATGAAATCGCCATGTACCACCTTAATCGCGTTTTCGAGACCCGCCTTCTTCACTTTCTCCGCGGCTGTCCGGGCAAGGTCATTCGAAATTTCGATCCCGACTGCCTTTACTCTGTATCGCTGCGCCGCCGCAATCAGGATTCGTCCGTCTCCGCAGCCCAGATCGTAAAGCGTCTCTCCTGGCTTCAGACTGGCCATTTCCAGCATCTTGTCCACCGCGTGTTCGGGCGAACCGGTGCGAGGCGCCAAATGTTTGGAATAATCCTCGACGCGCGGTCGTTGCGCGTAAACGGCGAATGTCGCATTCAGCAACACGATTGAGACTGGAATGCAATAACGAGGCACCCGGAATCTCATAGCGAAACTCTCCCCTGATTTCTTAGCTTACCTCGGCTCTCACTCTGAGCCGCCGGCGGCAGCTCTCGCCAGCGCCCGATCTCGCTTCGATCGCACGATCCGGTTCAACATCTCGGTTGTCGAAAACCACAAATCCCGCGGTCTGGAAATCGTGTACTCAGTGCCCTTGAACGCCTTTATGGCGTGGCTGATGGAATCCTTCCATGGCACCGCCTGCGGGTTCAAATTGTAGTTCATGTAGAACACCGGACACTCTATATCTCCGATGCGGCGCAGATCGCCTTGGGGTACATCCGCGTCCAGCATCGCTTTCGGGCCGGCGAAA
Organism: Acidobacteriaceae bacterium; assembly: GCA_019244945.1. Taxonomy (GTDB): domain Bacteria; phylum Acidobacteriota; class Terriglobia; order Bryobacterales; family Bryobacteraceae; genus Bog-105. The sequence continues at coordinate 2,621 of JAFASD010000506.1, forward strand.
ATCACCGCGTCCGGATGAGCCGTTTCTCCCACTTCTTTTTCGATCAAACTTGCCAGGAAATCCGTGTCACTGTGCTTTTGCTGCAATCGCACCAGATTCACCGTCCCGAGCTTCATCGTTTCCAGCGCCTTTCCCAGGGAAGGGAAGTCAATCTGTTGCCCTGAATCCTGTCGGTAGACAACGCGACTCTCCTCGATGTTGAAGGCCACTAACGATATATGCCCAACGTGCGGATCACGTTCAATCGCCTTCAGAATGGTTACTAAAGCATCCGTATCACTTCGACGAAGCGCCGGGGAAACCAGGTTTTGCGGCGCAAAGTTAACCAACAACTTCACATTCAGGCCCTGTTCCAGATCTCCAGGTCGATTCGCGCTGTCATTCACGAAAGGCTCTGGGAGAGACTGCGCGATCTCCCGCGGTCCCAGGAATAAAGGTATGGGTTTGTCCTTGGGGGCCAATGCCGCGTCTATATCCCAACTCGACGAGCAGAGCCGCTCCATGCGGTCCCGCATCAACCAATCGACATGGTACTTGCCCTCGCCGATATCGATCCCTCCACCCAGAAGAGCATCTCCTTTAATCTCATCAGATAAAGGCGGTACTTGGATGTGCTGCACGAAGTAAGCAGCGCGTCCTTTATCTTCTTCCGGATAGACCCGAAACAGCACCGTCAGTACCTCGCCCGAGCCAGCCAATTCCGTCATGGGAATGGTGACCTCGTAGCCGCTGTGAAAGCGCAGGTCGAATCCCAGATCGGCCTTTCTCGGCGTTACGCTGCACGGCAGGTCTTTGCGTTCCGAGTCGGCTTCGAGGATGGCCATGTCGGACGGCATGAGCGTGACACCCTCTCCCGGTGCAACCTTGAGCAGAAATTGCGCGGGAGTTCGAACGGTCAGGACGAAAAAGAGAAGTAACAGGCACGGCGCGAATCTGTGCTCCCCGGCCCAACCGCGCATTTGCCGCAACACACTACCGACTGGCGAACACGACCCCAAAAACCGTGATGCCATATCCCCCCAAGGTGACGGCGTTATCTTACTTCTCGACGAGAACCCGCTGGTTCAATATTATGCCTTAAATTCAGCGAGCCGAACACGGACTTTCACCGGCTCGTTGAAATTTGTCGGAAACCCGCGACGTCATCGTAGAGCAAGTGTACCTGACCCTGCTGTTTCTCTCAACGCGCTTGCGCTATTACAGCAGTTTGCAAACTTAGGAGCTAGCTCTTGCGCTTTCGACTGAAAGCACCGATATCAACCATCGTGAACGTTCCCCGCTTCGCAGCGTCTACTGCAGCGGCAATTGTGGCTGTGTGGTTCTTCACAAGCTGCCATCCTTGTGCGCTGAGCGAAACCACCGCCAGTTTTCTGTTTGAGAGGTTCTGTTGATATTGCATACTCAAATCGCCGGTAACCACCACGTCAAACCCGGCAGCCTCGGCGGCGCTCAATAACGCTCCGTTCCTCAATCCGCTGAAACCGGCATACGTCGCCGTCATAGTTTCGTGCCTGGTCAGATACAGCCGCAGCTTATGCGGTAAACATTCGTCAATGAGGACCTTCAATTATGAGTGTGCGCGAACTCGATGATCTTTCTAATCGTGCTGATCGGCACCGAAGGAAAGTTTTCATGTATTTCTTCCACACGGGAGCCTTGCTCGTAATCATCGACAATCGTCTGCGCCGCAACTCGCGTCCCTCGCACGACCGGTTTGCCGCCGAGTTTGTCAGGGTCGATTTCGACCAGAGCGCATTTCGCCCATTGCATCTTGCACCTTCAAGGTGATTTTACATCGCACCTCGAGTTGTCCGCCGGAAAGCTTTACGACCACCTTCAGGCTGATCCCTAGACCATCGCGCGCTTTGCCTTGCCTCTAAGCCCACCTTTCCGTATTCTGAAAGCGATGGACGTACAGCTTACTCCGGATCAAAAGGCTTTTGCCCGCCGCGCCATTGAAAGCGGACGACTGCACTCGGAACAAGACGCCGTGCAGGAGGCTCTTGCTTTGTGGGAAGAACGCGAGCGCCAGCGGACGGAATTTCTTCTGACCCTCGAGGATGCCCGCGCTTCCCTTGCACGTGAGGAAGGCCGCCTGATCACGCAGGACTCCATGCGCCAGCTCGCCCAGGACGTAAAAGAGCGCGGACGCGCCCGCCTTCTTTCGGAACTCACCGCTCCCCGCTGATGGCGCATCGTGTATCCACACGCGCCGAAGCCGATCTTGACGACATCTGGCTTTATGTCGCGAAGGAAAGCGGCAACATCGAAATCGCCAATCGTTTAATTGACACCATCTCAGACCGATTTTTCGTGCTTGCGGGCTTTCCCTATATCGGGCGTGCCCGCGATGACGATTTCGGCCCTGGATGCCGCAGCGTCAGCGTGGGGGAGTATGTGATTGTTTACTGTGTCGAAAACGACGACGCGCTTATTCTTCGTGTTGTGCACGGCCGCCGCGATCTAGACGCACTTTTCGGCCACTAACCCATTTGGTTGCAAATTCGGTCGAGGCTTTCAAAGTGTCCGGACCGTCATCGTTCTGTGGCTTCGCCCAATCAGGATCGAGCATTTTGATCTTGTCCCGGAGCGTCCCGAACCGTCGCGGTTTCCGCTCGACCACGGCGGCACGCACGAGATCGACGACCGGAGTCCCGTCCCGGCAAATCGTTACCCGCTCGCCTTTCTCAACCTCCTGAATCAATCGTGTGAGTTTGTTCTTGGCCTCGGCAATGCTGACGTTCACATCAAGATTATAGGCATTAGCTGGCGACAGTCTTGCCCGGGCTTCCTCTTCCTTACGGAGACAACTATTCTTGTAGCGAGATCGGCGACCACGCGGCGGCCTGCCTCGCATACTAGGAAACATGGTTCCAGAGGAAACGAAACTTCAGATCGGCTCTCTTTTGTTCGAGGGGTTAGATCAAATCGACCTGACGGGACCATTCGAGGTGCTTTCCCGGATTCCTAACTCGACTTACCGGCTGTTTGCCAAGACCCTCACACCTGTGCAAGATATGAGAGGTCTACGCCTGATCCCGGATGCCCTGCTCGCTGAAGCGCCCCAACTCGATCTCCTGCATGTGCCCGGTGGCTTCGGGCAGGAAGCTGTGATGGAAGACAACGATCTGCTGGATTGGGTGCGGCGTCAGGCTCAAAGTGCACGGTGCGTGTTCTCGGTTTGCACCGGTGCTCTCATTTGTGGCGCGGCTGGGTTGCTAAAAGGCCGAAGAGCAACGACACACTGGAGCGCGCTTCATCTGCTGCCGTACTTCGGCGCCATTCCGGTCGATGACCGAGTCGTCTGTGACGGGAAGTTTGTTTTCGCCGGAGGCGTCACGGCCGGCATCGATGGCGCGCTGTGGGTTGCGGCCGCCTTGCGAGGTGATGAGGCTGCGCAGCTCATTCAACTCCAGATGCAGTATGCGCCGGAACCCCCGTTCAACAGCGGCAGTCCCAAGACTGCACCACCGGCCGTCCTAGAAAAAGCGCGGCGCGCTGTCCACGCGATTACGGAGCAGCGACAGAGGACAGCCGAACGTGTGGCCCGACGCCTAGATATTTCTTTGTCCTGGGCAGGGAAGGCCTAGCACGGCGAGGCCTTCCATGAGCCCGCGCCTCAGCTTTAGAATAATTTCCGGCAGATCCAGATCCTCATCCGTGCACAGCGGGTGTCGCCTCGCTCAGCGCCTCGCATAAGATATCCTGCCTACGTTTGGTGCAGTCTTGAATTCGGAACTTCAAATTTTTCTTTCCTATGCAGGCGAGGACGCCTTCGAAGCAACCTTGCTCCAAGGTGCGATTGAATCGCTGCTCAAAGACTTGCATGTGAGTGTGTGGACGTATGGACGCGACCAAGCCCGCGACGAACGAAGTATCAGCAATAGCCTCAGAGATCGTATCAAGCGTTCCTCTGCGGCGATTATTCTCCTGTCCCAATTCACTCTTGAATCAGGCGGAACTCAATGGATCGAACTTGCATATGCGGATGCGTTCGGCGTTCCTATTTTCATTCTGCTGCACCATTTGACTTTCGATGAGCTCAGGCGGGCAGACCGGGGTGTGCCATCCTTAGTCTTGGAAGGGCAGTGTACCCCTGCAGCGGATTGGAAATCGTTAGAAAATGGTCTTAGGCGTTGTCTGAAAAGTGCCGGGCGTGAGGGCCTGTCAGAAGAGAGCACGCCCATTGACAAAGATTAGCAAGGAATCCGATGAATAGCCGGAAAATCTTCCTTTCATATAGCATGGATGATCGACCATTCGTCTACTCGGCACTGAAGCGCCTGCCGGCTTCGGAAGGTCTCCACACAGTGGAGATCGATGATCCCGCGGATTGGGGTGCAAAAACTGAAGACGTACGAAAGACTATCGGCGATAAAATCCGCCGCGCGGATATGGTCTGGCTGGTATGGTCGGATCAAGCGGCCAAATCGCCCTGGGTGCAGTATGAAGTAGGGATGGCGCAAGCTCTTGGCGTACCCATCCGCGTTCTGTTGGCCAGCGGATCTCAACCGACATTGCCGGCCGGGCTGGCTGACAAAGACGTTCTCACTATTGACTGAGCGTATGAGCACCGGCGGACTCACTCGACCACCCGAGGCCGAGGCCAGCAAAGACTTGCTTCACCTTCGCGCTGGGCCTTTGCCACAAGCGGACATCAATTCTGGTAAAGTCGGAACCTCTTAACTAAATCGCACTCTCCACGGAGAAGCCTCGGTTGAGACTTGGGCTTAGGCACCCGAGCCTGTGGTCACGCTGCACAGACGGGAATTACGCTATCAATATGCCTGATCTGATTGGGGTGACCGACATGCTCGCCTGGACACCGGGTTTCGCGAAGTATGGTCAGCTACTCCATCCTCTAAACCGACTCAAGAGATTCGCTCTTCTCTTTGACCGGCTTGCCGCGTTCGGTCTCGATGTCGCGCTGGATCGCCCGAAAAGAATATGGGGAGATAAGCAGTTTCGCTCAGAGCTTAAGTGGCTTCGAGACAAAGGCATTCTATACAACATCGAGCCCTCGAAAATCTTTGGAAAACAACAGGAGTTCACGGTTCGAGAAGACCTGACCGTTGATGAAGTTGTAGAGAAGCTTTCTCAAGACCCGAGGGCGTTTCTTCAACTCGCGACGGGGCTTGGTACGGATCTGTTACGTCGTGGATCGAGAGATGAATTTGTAAGCCTCACTGCAGAGGACCTGCGTGACGAAGTGTTTGATTTCGGAGCTACAACCCACTTGCATGACGTGCTGTACGTAGTTCTCGCAAACATCCCCGAGCCCGACGAGAAGACGGCGTGGGAGGACATTGTAGACTTCCGCCGCGACCCCGACAGCAGGCGGAAATACGTAGCCCTACATCGGTGGGTTAGCACCATCGCTCGTGGGCAGATCTCGGCGAGGGATGCGGCTCTTGAGCTAGAGGTGCTGCGCAATGAGTACGAGGAGCACATAAAACTACATCGAATGAAGGCACACACCGGAATGCTCGAAACGATCGTGACCACCGCCGCTGACGCCGCGGAGAATCTGGCAAAGTTTAGGATCGGCCAAATGTCTCGAATGCTCTTTAAGGTGAAGCACCGACGGATTGCGCTGCTGGAGGCTGATCAGATTGCACCGGGCCGGGAGATCGCCTACATAAACACGCTGCAAAAGCGCTTCGGAAAAGTCGAGTAGTCGCACTATAAGGGGCAGTAACAGATGCGTCCACTTGTCCCGCTAAACGGCTATGTTCGATTGACCCCTGTGGTAGGGCATAGGAATCTCCACTAAGCAGCGCACGTTAAACTGACATTTAGACGAAGGCTGACGGCGCATGGAACGCGAAATAATGTCGAGAGGGGAGCTGAAGGTCCGGATCGATAGTGAGATCAAGACTCTCACCGGCTGCCCCAGTTGCGGCATCTCGAGCATTCATATCCTCCTCATGCCTGATGAGACAGGGTGCAACTGGTCAGAGGGGCCAATGGAGCACGGAGACGTTCCAGCGGAGGTATGCCTTGAAGCATTCGCTGCGGTGGTTAGTGAAGCTAAATTAAGATTCAACGTCGATCTTCATCAGCCAGCGAAACCGAGCGACGACGAGCGCGTTCATCAAGCGGCACCCTAAAGCCATTGACGTGTCAGAACGGGAAAATTGACCCATCATGGCCTGTGCAACCGCTCTTTTTGCTTTATTTGTTTCTTCGCGATACTTATACGACAAGAGCTGCATGACTATAATGTTCACGCTTAACGTCGGGCTAGGCGTCGTCTTGCTTCTAGCAATCCACGATCATTGACAAATCGCAGGGCGATCCTCTCACAGCCGGTTCAGCTTCGCTCATCCCGCTGGTAGGTGCACTCGGCATC
>JAFASD010000035.1 GCA_019244945.1 Acidobacteriaceae bacterium
AAAGCCCCGCCAACGCGTTGGAAGCGCACTGACGGGGCTTTACATAGCTACGTTACGCGCGACGGGGCGGCCGGTCCACAGGAACTTCGGCCTCGTCACTGAACGAAACCTGAACGTACGAACGGCGACTCTAAGAGTCGGCCACCTCGCGCGTGGATTGTATGCTACAGTCACTACCAGAATTCATTTCGACTGGACCACCTCCTTTCTCAGTGATGCTTTGATTGTATAAATTGCGGCTCGAACGTGTCAACGAATATCGCCGAGATAGTGCCTCAGTCTGCCATTGACCGGCGCGCCCGAGAGTGGGTTGGTGGGTTCCTGGTGGTCGGCGTATTGATAGGTCTGCTTGGATCTCTTTTGATCGTGTGGCAGTATCATATCGACACCGATCCGCAACTGATCGGGTTGCATTTCCTGGCTCTGAATGCGGGTTATGTCATCGCCGTGGCGATGGCACAGCGGCTTCTGAAGAGCTTCTCCATACGTTCGATTGCATTGGCCGGCTGTGCGATCGGTTTCGCGAGTTTGCTCGGGCTTTCGCTTCTCGCGCCGCCGGTATCTGCACCGTTGCGCATGCTCGGGCTAGGATTTGTCGGATGGGCTGGTGGCGCTTTGGTAGCGGCTTTGCTGTACGTCCTGGAACCCCGTTTCGAAGAGTCACCGGCGCTGGTCGCGAATTTAGGGGGAGCATTGTTCGGATGCGGCTGTCTGCTTGCCACATTGATGGCGGCGGTTACTTATTTTGCGCAATCGGTGCAAATCGAAACGGCGCTGCTCTCACTGGTTCCCTTGATCTTCTTCGTCCTTTATGCGGCGAACAAATATCCGGCTGCGCTCAGCGCCGTGGAACATCGCGCCGAACAGATGGCGATTCGCGAGACCTTGCGGGATTTGCGGAGCGTGGCGGCGGTGCTTTTCAGTCTGCTTCTCTTTTTTCAGTTTGGAAATGAATGGGCGATCGCGGGGTGGTTGCCGCTATTTCTAATACACAAGCTGGGAAGTAATCCGGTTTGGGCGATCTTCGCGCTGGCAGTTTATTTCGCGGCATTAACGGGCGGGCGTTTCGCTGCGCGCGCGCTACTTCCTCGCGTCAACCATAGAAAGCTGCTGCTGGCGAGCACGACAGTGGCGATGACCGGTTATTTGCTTCTGAGCTTCACGCCATCGATGGCTGGTGCATGGCTGGCGGTGATCGTGATCGGGGCCGGATTTGCACCCATTTATCCGCTGGTGGCGGAAAGTCTGGACACGCGGTTCTCCTATCATCCGGGCTTTTACAACGGCATCTTTTCGATAGCGATTACGGGCGCGATGAGCGCTCCCTGGCTGCTGGGGTACGTTGCCGCTTATTTGGGAATGCAATATGTCATGTTGATCCCATTTTTGGGATCGATTGCCGTTCTGATTCTTGCCTTTCTGATCATGCTCGAAGCGCACGTGATGAGCGGCGCGAAGTCCGTTCCCGAGCCGCGACGGAGGGCCGTCACGGTGGGTAAAAGCTGAAGCTTCGCCGAGAATGACCGGCCGCTATCTCGCACTCGATTTAGGCGCGGAAAGCGGGCGGGCGATTTTGGCGCAACTCGACGAGAATCGTGTCGAGTTGAGCGAATTGCATCGTTTTCCGAACACGCCGGTGCAACTCCCGACAGGACTTTATTGGGACACGTTGCGGCTATTTCACGAGATCTGCGAAGGCATTCGCGCCGCGGGCAAAGTTGCCGAGCGGCTGGATGGAATTGCGATTGATACGTGGGGAGTCGATTTTGGACTATTGGGCGCGGATGGAGCATTGCTCGAAAATCCGCGGCATTATCGCGATACACGGACTCAGGGCGTCTTGGATGAAATGTTCAAGACCGTGCCGCGCTCTGAAATATTTGAGCGAACCGGCATTCAGTTTATGGAGATCAATTCGCTGTGCCAGCTGTATGCGGCGAAGCGAGATTCGCCATGGCTTTTGAATGTTGCCTCGAAGCTGCTCTTCATGCCTGATTTATTCAATTATTTTCTAACCGGCGCGGTGGTGTCGGAGCGAACGGTCGCGAGCACGTCGCAATTCTACGATCCGGTGGGGAAGCGCTTTGCCGATGACATTCTGCGAAAGCTCGATATAAGTACTGGTTTCTTTGCCGATTTGGCTGATCCGGGCACGAAACTGGGCCCCTTGCTGCCGCAGGTGGCGGCGGGTTGCCATTCGGGAGGGGATGCCGTGGTCTACACGACGGGATCACACGATACAGCATCTGCCGTAGTTGCCGTGCCGGCATCGGGAGTCGACGGTTGGTGCTATATCAGTTCGGGAACTTGGTCGCTCATGGGCGTAGAGCTCGACGAGCCGATTATCAATAGCGCGTCGCTCGAATCGAACTTTACAAATGAGGTAGGGGTTGGCGGAACAATTCGATTTTTGAAAAACATTCCTGGACTTTGGGTGCTCCAGGAGTGTCGAAGAGCCTGGGCGCGAGAAGGCCATGAATATTCGTATGGCGAGCTGATGGAGCGCGCGGCTTCGGCAAAGATGACCGATACAATTTTGGATCTCGATGAATTTGCATCGCCAGGCGATCATCCACAGCGGATCCGAGATTACTGCCGGAAGACGGGGCAGGAAGTGCCGCAGGATGCGGGATCCATGTCGCTGGTGATTTTGCGAAGCCTCGCCGAGCGGTATAAGCAGGTGCTCGAACGACTGGAAACGCTCACGGGCAAGCAGATTCAAGTGATTCATATCGTGGGGGGCGGATCACGAAACAAGCTTCTAAATCAGCTGGTGGCCGATGTTACGGGAAGGCGCGTTCTTTCCGGTCCAGCCGAGGCTACAGCGGCCGGGAACGCCCTGACCCAGGCTATGGGCGCAGGACGCATACGCTCATTGGACGAGTTGAGGGAAGTGGTGAGGA
>JAFASD010000254.1 GCA_019244945.1 Acidobacteriaceae bacterium
TATGAGTATGACTTCACCACTCCTGCCGAGCGAGAGCGAACCGGTGCGGTCTGGCAGCGCCAGTTGCAAGGAGTTTGGTTCGGCCCCGTTTCCCTGACAGGAAAATAAGTAAATTGAAGTCTATTCACTTTATTGCTAAATTTGATCGATCACCAACCCCTCAGTCTGCTTGACTGGGGACAGTACATCAGGGAGCCGTTCTATGATTCGCCCTCTATTCGCCGCACTCGCTTTTTGCACAATTCCAATTGCCTTACTCGGGCAGGACGTCACCGGCAAGATTACTGGTGTCGTCACGGATCCAACTGGAGGCGTCGTTCCGAATGCACAGGTGACCGTCACAAACTTGGGTACCGAGCTAAGCAAACGTGTCTCCACGGACAGCAATGGATTATATGAAGTCGGACAGTTAGCGCCCGGAAGTTATCAGATCGCTGCCGAGGCGCTCGGGTTCAGCAAGGTGGTTTCCACAGGGCACAACACATTAGATATCAACCAGACTCTGCGTGTCGATCTGCAACTGCAGGTGGGCGCTGTCAGCAGCACCGTAGAAGTGAACTCGCAAGCCAGCGCTGTGGAAACCCAAAACTCGACGGTCGGCGGGACCGTCACGGGTCGAGCTATTTTCGAACTTCCCCTCAATGGTCGCAATGCCCTCAACTTAATGGCCACGCAGCCCGGCGTGACGCCTACGAATCCGGACAACACGATGCAGGACGGAGGTTACAGCATTGGCGGCGGCCGAAATGACTCTGTGACGTTTCTGCTTGATGGCGGCAATAACAACAACCTGCTCAATAATTCCTACGTTGCGAATCCCAATCCTGACGCGATTGAAGAATTCAGGGTTCTCGAGAGTAACTACAGCGCCGAGTATGGCCGGAACGCTGGCGGTGTCGTCAGTATTGTTACCAAGAGTGGCACGAATTCGCTGCACGGCACGGCATACGATTATCTCCGCAATACCGACCTGAACGCCAATGACTTCTTTAGCAACGAAATGGGCTCGCGGCGCAACGTTCTAAAGCGCAATCAATTCGGTGGTACCATCGGCGGCCCCATTTATATTCCGAAAGTGATCGACGGGCGCAACAAGCTGTTTTTCTTCTTTGCGTATCAAGGCCAGCGACAGAATTCGATCGCGCAATATGGCGACGTGCCGGCCTACACTCCAGCGGAATTGACGGGCGACTTTTCTCATGCAGTCAACGGCGGGCCCGATCCCAATGTAGTCTGCTTTCTTTCGGGCTTGAATCCCGACGGGAGTGCATGCACCACTCCGTCCGGCTCACCGGGCGTTGCGCATCCCTACTATCAACCAAACCCGGTGCTTGCGGCGCAGGGCATTATTGCACCCTCCCGCATAGATCCCGTCGCCCAGAATTACATCAAAAACAATTTGCTCCCGGTCTCGCCCACAGGTGTGCTATTCACACAAGGAACTGCACAGGATAATATCGATGAATACCTGGGTCGGTTCGATTTCAATATCACCAGCTCCGACACGCTGTCCGGTACATTTACATCTCATTCTGAGCCCCAGTTGCTCCCGTTTACTTATAACGGCCCTTCGGCCGGATCAAATGTTCCCGGTTATCCTGACCTGTACACCATCAACAGCTATTTCGCCACTATCACCTACACGCATACATTCACTCCCAGTCTGCTAAACGAGCTCAGAGTGACAGCGCAGCGCTTTAACAATGATCAGTATGCACCTTCAAAATCATTACCGGGCCCTAGGCAGCTAGGAATTGGAATTACTCCCGACATTTCAACGGGTCCGACGATGTTGAATTTCGCCGGAAGCAACACTGTCGTGGGATTCAGCCCCAATGGCCCCACTGATGAGGTAAACAACACGTATGCCCTCTACGATAACTTCTCTTGGACAAAGGGCAGGCACGATTGGAAGTTCGGCTTTTATTTCTCTCCTTATCAAAACAACACGACTTACGCATATTACGTAAACGGTATTTTCAATTTCTATGGCCCGAGCACGACCGTGGGGTCAGGTACCGACCTTGCGGATTTTCTTTTGGGTTTGCCGGATGAGTATTACGAGTTTCCGAATGCGCCCTCGAATATCCGCTCGAATTCCTATGCAGGCTATGTGCAAGATCAATGGCGCGTCACGAAACGGCTCACCTTGAATTTAGGTGTGCGCTACGAATACGCACAACCCAAATACGATACTCACGGCCGCACATTCTCTTTTATTCCCGGCCTGCAATCGACCCGTTTCCCTGGTGCACCGACGGGTTTGGTCTTTCCCGGTGATCCCGGCGTACCGCAAGGCGCCAATTTCCCCGACAAGAACGACTGGGCGCCACGCTTCGGCTTCGCTTGGGACGTCCTCGGCAATGGGAAAACTAGCATTCGCGGCGGGTTTGGCCTCTTTTACGACATCCTCAAGGGGGAGGATAATCTCCAATTCAATGGACAGGTCCCGTTCTTCGCTTACGCAGATCTGTTCTTCAATCCTGTGGATCCTGCGGCGACCACTTCACCGGGATATCTTGCGGATCCGTTCGGCACGACCGGAAGCGTCAATCCCTTCCCGTCCAAACCCCCTTCTTCTAGCCTCAATTTTGCAAATGCCGGATATCTTCCGATTGGCGGCGGTGGTGTGTATTTCGTCGATCCAAATCTTCGAACTCCGTATGTTTACCAATATAATTTCTCGATCGAGCAGCAACTAGCGACAGGGATGGTATTTGACGTCGGCTACGTTGGCCAGGACTCACACAAGCTCACCGAGTTAGTGGACATAAACCCGTTTATACCTGGTGCAAGTAACCGCTTCTACGATGCAGGTGACCCGACTAATTCCACTTTCAGTTATCTGGA
>JAFASD010000347.1 GCA_019244945.1 Acidobacteriaceae bacterium
GAGTCCCGGTGCCGCTGGACGCCGCACGGCTGCTGAAAATGCCGCCGTCATTTGTCTCGACGGGTTCCTCGCGCTGTGTTTCTGGATCCAGAAGATCCTCGAGCGAGAAATCGTCGTCATCGAACTCAAAATCATGGATGGAAATATTGCCGACTGGTTCCGCGAAGCGATACCAGGCGGCTAAATCGTCTTTGTCGACGGTGGTGATCATTTGACTTCTCCCAAACGAATTAGCGCATTTTGCGCGGAAATCCGATCATGAATTACGAACCGCACCTGTCGCCCGGCACAAACTCATTGTGGAAGGCTTTCCGGATGAGCCGTCTGTTCGACCTGCACCTCTTCAATGTCCGACGGCTGCGGCTTTATTCCCGAAGAGGACGGTCTTGCTTGCGGCCTTGATTCACGAGATACGAATTATTTGTAGAGCGCTCGAAACGTCTTCGCTCGGCCGAGGGTGACAGCTGTGCTGGCTCACATGCCTTGGGGATGTGTGAAATTGTTAATGATCGATTTCAGCCGCATTCGTCGCAAACCATTCTAGAGGAAATATCATACGTGAGATCGGGCTCATTGGCGCGACAACGGATCGGAGCGTCGATCCCAAACCGCTCGCAAAAGCGACTCCTTAACACTTCACGATCCCACTCTCAAGCGGAAACACCCGGGGGATGAGATGATCGACTTCGTTCCGCGTGACCGGCAAATGGGCCGAACGCGCGAATGGACACTTTCGATCCTTGCTTTGCACCGTTCTCAATCTATAACGTGCTTCTCTAATATCACGTTCATTGGCTGACCGGCACGGTATCGAAGCGGACGAGTGTCTCGCAACCTCGAGAACTCGTATCTAAGGCGAGGCAGCGCACCATCTCTTCATTGAAGCGCTTCAGTGGGGCTGCGTGTTGATCTGCGCCGAAATCTCGCAAAGAGATTGCTTTTCGGAAAACACAAACATTCGTCGTGTCTGGACCAGCAATGCCTTTTACGAACGTGCATGGGCCGGAATTTGCGGAATCGACCAACAAATCCGTCGAAAAACGGAGTCCGTAGGCCAGATCAGCGGCCGTCGGCACCACGTACGCAGTCAGAATCGCACTGCTATTGTGGTATTCCTTTGCTCCAGGAAGTGGAATTCCCGCGAAAGTTCCAATATATGGAATCTCGACGAATGGAGGCAGTAGGGGGAAGCGGGACCTGGATTTTTGGACGAGAGCGGAGAATGAGGAAACCTCAAACATCTTCACGGAATCGACTCGGATGCGTGTTGTCGTGTCGTGCTGAGCAACCCGTGAGGTGTTGTAGGCCGGGTCATTTGCGCCGCCCCCGGTGTAAACCGGACCACCGGCAGACTCGTCCGCGTTCAACGTCACTGTTATTTCGGCCGAAGATGCCGTGCTCAGGCTACGCGGGGTGACCTGAAGGCTCAGTGCGCGCCCAATCTGGGCAAATGTCGTTTGATACTGGCCTAGCGCGCCCGCCAGCGCTTCAAAACGGTGCAGCGGGGTTGTTGAAAAAAATGCGCTCGCGAGCGGGGCCGCACTGGAACCACCGGCACCAGAGCCTGCACCCGATCCACTCGAACCCCCCGATCCTCCCGCGCTACCACCGGATCCTCCGCCTGACGAACCTCCGCCGGGGCCTCCGCCTGTCGAAGAGCCACCCGTTCCGACCAATGTATTCAAAAGCGTACTCAGCTCGGGCGCCATGCTGACGTTCAGTGAGCTTTGGGAGGTCGTTGAAACGCTAGTTGGCTGGCCAGAAATCGTTCGAACGCTCACTATGCCGTCATTGAATAACGAAGGCTTGTCGAGCCCGAATATTCGCTTTATGCAGCAACGCTCATCTTTCCTGGAGTTAAACATGATCGCGGTGCGTTGCAGATCCGCGCGAACGAACATCTGATAAGCGGTAAGATCGCGGTTGAAAGCATCCACCAGCGGATTGAGGGCCGCGTTCAAGGCGTTCGCGGTCCGCGTCAGCTCGTAAGCATCGAACTCGTGTGGATACTGCTGACTTAGCTTGTAATTAAATAAAAAGTCGGCCACAGCCGCGCGCAGCAGACCTACGGTATATGGTGGCGTATTCGTCTGGTCAACGGCTCTCATCAGCTTTGCTGCCTGTCGCGAAAAGCACGCGAGGCGGACCCTTGGTTCGCCCTCAGTGATCAAAGACCCCAAAATTCCTTCGTGATCCAAAATCATGCAGTCTGTTTTCTCTCCATCTGCGCTATTTCTAAAGGTTGACGAGTTTGCAATATCGAGGCCTAAGCTTGTCCAAAGGCTCTTGCAAGCGTCCCTCTTTTGCTGGTAGTTTTCGCCACCAGGGCCGCCGCCACACGCCCCGTCATTAGTCACGGGCTCCGCCGATCCTTGAACGGCGACGGTAGCGGCTCTCACCGCCGCAATAGGATTCTGTGCTGCAATCAGAACCAGCAGCAACTCGGTCAGGCTGGGCCTTATCCCTTTAAACAAGGTCTGATAGCCCAGACAGTACCGACCGCGGTCGCAGAGATTCAAATCATTGCGAGTTCTAGGCACTACCGGATCTTTCAATTCGGCCGAACTACTATCGAGGAACGCTTGTGCCAACTCCTGCGGCGATCTGCCGGATTTCGGCGCTTGGAATGTGTCGGCAACAAAACGATTCGAGACATACCGCGCAAAAGATTCGTTGTAGAAATCTGGAGCAGCGGCCCTCTCTTTGAGAGCTCCCCAGGCCCTTTCAATGACATATTCAAATTCGAGATTGTAATCTTCGACCGTCTTCTTCACCATTTCGGCGAATGCTCCGACCGCTTTCGGGTTTACCGAGGAGTTCTGGGTCACCCACGCACTGACGATCATTTCAGGACGCGGCAGATCGAGTTGCGCGAGTATGCGCAACCGCTCCTCGATTTGAGCGTCATCACCGGGATAGGTGTCTGAGAAGACAAGAAGATCAGGCGGATTCTGTTCTCCAGTGCCTGCGGCGACGGCAACCGATGCCATAGCCAATGGCGACAGAGTGGCTGGCGCGTTGTTCGTTGTTGCTGCCGACCCAGCGCCGCTCGGGCCTCCGGTAGTTGCTGAGGTCGTCGATTGAGAGGGTGTGCAGGCGCTCGAACTGCCGAATGCTAAGCCTGCCACCACGCACGGTGTTGTGTCGGACCAAATCTGGACGTTGCTGCCGGGTGGCTGGTTGATGGAAATGTTTGCCGAAGTGGCCGCGCCCGCCGCACCCGCTGTCGTTCCGCCGCCTGTTCCAGAACCGCCGGGGCTGGAACCGCCTCCTGAGCCTCCGCTCGAGCCGCCTCCTGTTCCGCTGGTGCCGCCGGCCGGGCTTCCGGAGCTGCCTCCTGCACTGCCGCCGGACGGAGTCGCTGGCGTCAAGGCCGAAAAAGCAGCAGCAACGTCCGAGGAAGATAAATAGAACAGTTTCGTATTCATAGATTCCGAAACCAGGTTCCATTCCAGCCGTTTCACATCTGTAAGGAAATTTGACCAGGTCAGGCAGTCCGGCGTAGTGGTTGCGGTTACGCGCACTTTGTCCCTACCGACATCCTGAATCGTGAACTGGCTGTAGTTCAACGTGTTCAGTCGCGGGGCCAAATCACCGAGGGCAAGCGCATGTGGAATCCTGAGTTCCACAGAGAATGCCTTCCCCGCCGGCGAAATGCCCAAAGAACTCATTCGTCTCCCAGTCAAGGCGGCGATGTCGTTGAAAATGCCCGTCAGAATCTGACGCTCTCGTGGGCGAATTGGCTCCCGCGTCGCGTAGATGCTAATAACAGTCGAATTTGGCGCCGTGAGCAAAAAGGGAGTCGGATTTCCGATCATGCTGACAATCGCCGGTGCATCCATGGGCTGGCTTGTCGCTGGAATTGCGGGCGGAAGTACAGCACACGACGCGGATTTATCGGCTTTCCGGCTCACCTGGATTAGAAGATCAACAGGGGCTGCGGCCGCGAAAACATCGTCCTCCGCAGCGGTCGCCCGAATGACGATCAGCCCTGGGGCGTTCGCTCGGTAGTGAACCAGATTGGTTCCGCCGACGGGCGTTGCAGAACCAGAGAGCACTCTTTGCCGAACGGGACGCCCTGAATCCGATGTAGCGCGGACGAAGAAGTCGGCACCGGGGATAACTGGATATGTAGGGTTACACTCGCTCGTTTGGGCGGGATTACAAGCGAGCGCAGCAGCGATTGTTTGGTTAATTCTCCGACCCATTTCCTCGGACGGTACACGTCTGAGTGCAGGTTCCAGTCCGCTGCAGCGGCTGACCTCACCCGCGACAACTGTACAGATGGCGTGCAAATATTTTCCGAACGGCCGATCGTCGACGGGGCGTTGCACCGCAGTAACGCCCGGTTGCCGTTCCTGAGCGAAACAAACACCAGCTAAACAGAGAAGAAAAATTACCTTCATTTCGACCTTCAGCGACATGAAACTAGAAACCTCGGCAAGCCTATTTAGTCCCTTGTATTTGGTTGGTGACGATCTTGAACAGTGCATCAGGTCCACCAGGTTTCAGCGCGTATAGCGCCCTTAGGGTTTCGAGATCGTCCATATATTTCTTCATGTCACCGGCTTTCGGTCTGGGATAAGCGAGAAGTAGAAAATACAGTGCGACAGTCGGCTGGTCGTCGTGAGTTCGATCTACCTCACCAAGCTTCGCCTTACCATCTGGACTGTTGTAGATAACATCGTCAATGATGGGCTGCGCCTTGCTCGTTAGAGCACTCTCCGTCTTGTCGCCGTCTTTCAAAGTGGTCGATTCAATCAGCCACTTCAGAAAAGCCTGGTTCTTTTGGGCCTCTTTGTACAAGTCCCGATAGTCAGGAGTCGTGATTGCGCGGAGCGCATCCGCATCAGCCAAATCAGGATCCTCCGGAAGACCGTCCGCGCGACTATGCGTTGCATAAAAGCCAAGGGCTTCTAAGCACTTGCCGACGGTTTTCTGATCCTTCCACTCCTGCGCAAGTGCCCTTTGCGTCTCAGTGGGAAGATCTGCCGACACAAGAAGGTGGACCGATAAGGCAACACAAATAAAAAAACGACTGTTCGCGTACTTCAATGCGCCTCCAAAAACCTGGATAGCTAAGTCCCGCACCAGGAATGTAATGCATTTGGTGCAAATAAGCGAGATTTTACCCTAACAGCGATCTGTTGTCGACCAGAAGTTGTGCAATTGAGCACATTGAAGCTCGCGATTCGCAGATCCGGCGCTTTCGCCGTCGTCGATCACCGAAGGTGAAGGTGCGGAAACGGATCTTACATCTAACCTAGCCAGTGGTCTGTCTTTCACTCGCGGCACGGGACGCAGCACAAAATCGCCAGAAGCGGTATAGATAAGACTGTTTTTTTTCCGCTAGCCCATTCCGCTTCTCTGTTATAATCCGGGCCTATCGTCCCAGAGAAGGTCGGTAGAGGAGAATAAGTGGCGGAACCAGAAGCCGAGGCATGGCCGCGTCTCAAGGAATTACATGATTTACTACTGGCTGGTAAGTCAGCTGAGCAGCGGCGATTGCTGCGTCTGCATGAAGAGACAGGTTTTGTCTCCTCCGATGAGCGAGAAATCCAATTCCGGAGGGAACTGGATGCGGAGCTCGCGCGCATAGCGGATGCTGAATTTCGTGCGCAATGCAATGCGCCCGGCCCCGGCTCGAATGGCGGCGCGCTTCCTTACTTTTCTGCCCTGTTGCAAGACTCGCCCGCGTTTGTTCAATATCTGAACGTCTATCTTTACTTCAGCGTAAGATTCGCGGCAGGCCGCATTTTCGCAGCATGCTCGCCCAAGCAAATCGACGAAGCTGAGTGCAATGAACCTATTGCGGCGCTGCCACCTCCGCCCGTGTGCCAAGAAGGTTGGAATAATGCGGGGGCCGTTGAAGAATTCCTGGAGCTGGCACGCACCGCTGACCTTAGAGATCCAGTAGAAAAAGCATTACGGTTCCTTGATGGCTTTACTGCGACTGGCGAAAAGTTGGAGGCGCGTAATCCGGCTGAGGGCGAAGAAACCCACTTCGAGCTTTGGCTCAAGCGCCTGTATTTCAAACACGCCGACAGCGCCGAGGAACAGAGGAAATTTCAGGAGAAGCAAGCGTATTTTGCCGATTTGGCAGACGCAATGTTGGCCTGGGCGCGGAGCCGTTACCAGTTCTACACCGCACTCGAGCGTAGGAGCCTGGCGAAGCGCAGTTGGGTGGATGAATGGGAGCGCAAGACCTCGGAGGTGTGGAAAGAAGGATTGTGGACCGTCAACAATCCAATTGCCGCGCGTTGCGCGCTTGTCGACTTTTATTGGCTCGCCAAAATCCTTCGCGCTGACGTGTCTCAAAGTGGCGAGGTGACTTATCGCGAACGCTCCTGGCTGTATCTGCTTGCAATCAGGCGAGCAATGGAACCTGACATAAAGGACGAGGCCCGAACGAAATCGAAGGCCGAAACCCTTCGTATAGAGGAAGTGCTGCGCTCTGCCTTTGGATATGCCTGCGATTTAATCCAGAACGCTGTCGAGATTGCAAACGAATGCGCCGACTGGAATGCCAATCCCGAGAAATATGCGTTCCCGCCCGCAGCAATAACCGATCCGGGGCCTAAAGAGGGCTCCTGGCGTCCCGAAGCTTGGCGCGAAGTCGAGGACCGCGAGCATATCGAGATCACCGTCCATCGCAAAGAAAGGGATCATCAATCTATCCCCGGCAGTGTCCGTATAAATGATGGCCCATGCCCCGAGAGCGAGAAACCATCCGGCTGGAGCCGACGCGTTTGGACCGGCGAACAGTTGGATAACGTAATCGGGCTGGCGTTCTCAGGTGGAGGAATTCGTAGCGCCACATTCAATCTCGGCGTGCTTCAGAAGCTACAAGAACTCGATCTACTTCGTCATATTGACTATCTTTCGACCGTTTCGGGCGGCGGGTACATCGGCTCGTGGCTCGTGGGGAACGTGCGAAGAACGCGCTATTGGCTCAGCAGGATGACCAACTGGGATGCCTCCATAGAGCATCTGAGGCGCTATTCCAACTACCTTGCTCCGCACACCGGAATCCTCAGTCCCGATACCTGGAGTATTGGTCTGACATGGGTGCGGAATGCTCTTCTCATCCAGATCACGGCCTTCGTATGGCTGGCAGTGATCCTGATGTTCACGCTCGATTTGAAGAAGCTCGTTTTCGAATGGGCGCGGGATGGTCAAACTGATCCCATGAGCGCGCCGCATTGGGCTTTGGTGGGCTCAATGGTTGTGATCCTAGCGGCGATTCTCTTCTTTCTTTCGCATGAACGGCTTCCAAGGACGCACATAGCAAGGGGGATTTTCGTCCGCGGTAATGGCTTCACAATCGGCGCGGCAAGCCTTGCGTGGTTCGGCTGTTTCCTAACGGCCGGGCTGCTGTGGGGACAGGCACGCTCACATCCAGATGAATTTACGGAGTTTTCCAAGATTCTTATAGGCAGTTTTCAGGACTGGTCCAAATGGGTGATTCTGCTCTTCTGTTCATCGATCGCTCTGATTGCGTTGTTTAGCGTGGGCAGACACAAACTGCGCAAGCCTAGCGGAGTAATAGCCGCGGCAATCTTGGTTCCCGCCGTCGCTTACCTTGCTTTGTGTGGCGAATTAAGAATTTTTGGCGCTTTGATTGAGAACGCACTCAGCCAGCAATGTCCGTACCTTGAGCGCCTCGATTGGGTTGCATTTGTAGTCGGGCCATTTATCTCGATGGTCGGGATTGCCCTGGCGATCGCGATCTTCATAGGATTAGTAGGGCGCGCCGCCCCGGATTGGACACGGGAGTGGTGGACCAGGTACGGCGCCTGGATTGCCATGATAGGCACGGTCGCGTTCATCGTAGTGACGGCTGCCGTGGTAGCACCGTGGGGAGTCCTCCAACTGACGCAATTGCGGGTAAAGTGGCCGGTGATCAGTGGCGCGGTGGGGTGGATCGGTTCCACGATCAGCGGGCTTCTCGCAGGCAAGAGTTCTAAGACTGGGGAAGGCGGCGAGCGCTCGAAGACTCTGGAAATCATCGCCCGCGTGGGGGGCTTTCTGTTTATTGTCGGAGCGGTCGCCGTCTCCTCGACAGTCGTTTACCTCATCTTGCGCGAGGCGTTAGGTGATGATGCGGAAAGCTACGCTTATAACCTCCAGCGAATTATCGAAATCCAGGCTGGTGCCTTAGGCATAGCTTGGATGTGGATTCTCCCTGTGCTCACCGCCGGGCTTGGGTGGGTGTTCTCGAAACGATTTGATTTGAATACGTTCAGCTTAAATCAGTTCTATCGCAACCGCTTGGTGCGCTGCTATCTGGGCGCAACTCGTTGGCAGCCCGGCAAACGGCGTGAGCACCCATTCACCGGGTTCGACCAGAAGGACGATATACTACTTTCCGATCTGCGCGCCTTGCGGCTATCAGAAACCCCGTCTGCCGTTCCCGCTAAAGACACTCAAAACGAGTTTTGCGGGGAAAACTTCCGTGGCCCGTTTCCGATTATTAACTGCACTCTCAACCTGGGCGGTAGTTCAGATCTGACCATTCATACGCGTCAGAGTGCTTCATTCTCGGTTACTCCTCTCTTTAGTGGCGCAACCCGAAAAAAAGTAGGTTACGCGCCTACTCCTCCAAATGAAGAAGCACGCTGCTTCGCTGGCGGCGCAACGCTCGGTGAGGCAATCTCCGTATCGGGAGCCGCGGCCAGCCCGAACATGGGCTACAACACCTCCCCGCTCGTTTCGTTCCTGATGACTCTGTTCAATGTGCGCCTCGGCTGGTGGTTCCCAAATCCTGCAAAATCGGCCTGGTACAAGGACCGTCCTCCAAGCGGCCGCTATTTGGGAAGCGAACTGCTGGGAATCGCCAACGAGAATCGCGATTTCGTGAACATATCGGATGGAGGACATTTCGAGAATCTCGGCGTTTATGAGCTAATCCGGCGCAAAGCGCGCGTGATTGTCACGTCGGACGCCGAGTGCGATGAGACGCTGACATTCGGCAGCCTCGGTAAATTGGTACGCATCGCCGAAACGGATTTCGGAGCCAAGATTGAACTGGATGTTTCCTCCATCCGAAAGGAACCTGAAATAGATCGCAGCAGGGCACACTGTGCGGTTGGAAAGATCACCTACAGTAACGGTACTCACGGTTATTTAATTTACATCAAATCTTCTATTACGGGTGACGAGGATATCGGCGTGGCCCAGTATCGTTCCGGTCATCCGACCTTTCCACATGAGAGCACCGGCAATCAGTTTTACTCCGAAGATCAGTTTGAAGCGTACCGTCGACTTGGCTATCACATAACCGACCGTACGTTCCGCGACGCTAAAGATGAAGCGACGCTATTCGAAATCGCGGCAAAACTGTACGACATCTGGGCGCCTGCGGGTTTCATGACGACATCATTCCTGCAGCACACCACGACGCTGGATAGAATTCTGGATCGATTGAGAGGCAATGAAGAGCTATCGGCGCTGTTTTCAGAGCTGACCGGCGGCCATTTAGCGCAGGGCTCCTTGACGCCTGCCCAAGACGCCGCTTGCATGGAGCTAATCCAACTGATGGAGAACGTGTTTCTGGATCTCAGGCTGGACGATTTTTGGGATCACCCAGACAATCGCGGCTGGGTTTTGCTGTTTGCCGGGTTCGCAAGAAGTCCTAAATTCCAGGAATCATGGAACCGGCACCGCTGTACGTATGGCATTCGATTCGAATACTTCTGCAGCCAGCGTTTGGGATTGGAACGAGACCGACCGATTATTCGGGTGTAAGCGCCGACATAATTCCTTTGGCTCTTCCCAGGGAGACTGTCGTCCCCAAACGATTTCCGGGGAATCGTCTAAGCGCTCGAACGTAATAAGAGAGATACAATTGTGTTGCGCGTTCGGTGTGCGGGAGTAACTCAATGGTAGAGTCACAGCCTTCCAAGCTGTTGGTTGCGAGTTCGATTCTCGTCTCCCGCTCCACGCCTTCCAGCGGGAACGCAACGGTCTGCTAGGCCGATGCGCCTGCGCCGAAGCTCTCCACAGCTTTTTTCTCGTCGTCAAATGCGACGAAGATGGTGTAGAGCTTCGTGACCTGCATCAGATCTTTCATTTTTCCCTGGATATTCAGTAGTTTTACTGCACCGCCTTGATTGGTGGCGGTGGTGTAGGCGCCTACTAATTCGCCCAATCCGGCGCTGTCCACGTAGCCTACGTGCGCCATGTTGAGCACGATGTTCTTGGTTCCTTGTGCGAGCAGAGATCTCAGTTCGTCTCGCAATATTCCCGTGTTTTCGCCCAGCGTAATTTTCCCGTTGAGATCCACGATTGCCACATTTCCGACCCGTCGAGTCCTTGCAGTCAGCGCCATATGAAAGTTCCTTTTAGGTAAATCAGATCGTATCTGAGCGTTTCATTCTAGCGCACTCGGTGTGAAGCAGATTGGTTTAAGCCAGCTTCGCGGTTTGCGTTCAGCTGTCGCTACACTGGCAAGATGAGGTTGGGTGTTGACTTCGGGACGAACCGCATTGTGGTCGCAGCGGCGGATCGCGGCAACTATCCGCTGGTCTCGTTTGAAGGCGCGGAAGGGAGTACCGCCGACTGGTATCCCTCGCTAATCGCGCTGCACGGGCATGAGCGATGTTACGGGTGGGAAGCCTGGCAGAAGCAGGTTGACGATGCGTGGACGGTGGTTCGTTCTATCAAGCGGTTGCTCGAAGACGCAGGTCCTCAAACGGTACTTGACATAGGCGAGCAGCAGGTCCCGCTGAACGAGTTGCTGAGCGGACTGGCGTCGGCACTGCATACGGCGCTTCGCGAGAGCTCGAATTTGCGGCTTCCGGCCGGAGCCGTTCTCGAAATCGTGCTTGGGGTCCCGGCTCACGCCAACAGCAATCAGCGATATCTCACAATCGAGGCTTTTCGTTCGGCTGGTTTCATCGTGTCGGGTATTTTGAATGAGCCGAGCGCGGCCAGTATCGAGTTTGGACACCGGCAGCGCCAAAGTAAGTCAAGCCCGGAAACGATTCTGGTTTACGACTTAGGCGGAGGAACCTTCGACGCCTCGCTCGTGAAACTCGACGAGAACGTTCATGACGTCATCGCATCAGAGGGCATTCCGACGATCGGCGGGGATGATTTCGACCAGATTCTAGCGGATCTGGCGCTCGAAGGAGCGAAGGTTGGGCAATCTGTGCGTGATGGGCTCTCCGCCGCTGCATGGTTTCGCCTGTTAGAAGAATGCCGCACGAAAAAGGAATCGTTGAACCCGAATTCCCGGCGCATCATTATTGATCTGGAGCACGTGGATCCAAGTTGGGAAAGCGTTCAGATCTCGGTCGCGGATTTCTATGACGCAGCGCGACCGTTGGTCGAGGAGACCATGGCCGCTACTGAAGACTTGCTCTCGAGAGAAAGCGATGGGCAGTTTGAAGCGCTATACATCACGGGAGGAGGGAGCGAACTTCCGCTGGTTGCGCGCGTTCTGCGCGAGAGATTTGGACGGCGAGTGCGCCGCTCCGCTTATACGCGATCGGCTACGGCGATAGGACTCGCGATTCAGGCCAGCCAGCCGGAGACTTATCGGTTGAGTGAACGGCTGGCTCGATTTTTCGGAGTGTGGCGAGAGACGGATGCGGGTTCGCGCATTCTTTTTGACCCGTTGTTCGAAAAAGGGATGAGCCTTCCTGCGCCAGGCGAAAAGCCGCTCATGCTGCGTCGCGATTACACCCCAGTTCACAACATCGGGCATTTTCGATTTTTCGAATGCAGTCATCGGACCGAAGGCGGTGCACCCACGGGGGACATCAGTTTGTGGGATGAAATCCGATTCCCGTTCGAGCCTGCGTTAGAAACGGAAGAGGATCTCACAGCAGTTCCCGTTCGGCGCTACGGCGATTCGAACGGGAACGGGGTGGAGGAGCTCTATACGTGCGATTCGGGCGGATCGATCAGCGTAACGATCACGAACCGAGCTTCCGGCCATTCCCGAACGTATCGGTTAGGGCGTTGGTCGCATCAGGCCAAATCTGTAAAGCCAGGGCGGCGCGGGAAGAGAGGATCCTGAGCGCCGTTAACGCTCATTTTGGTGGGTTCTCGCCCACTGCGCTGGTCGGGACCGGATTTGGTGGCGGATTGTTTGGAGCGCCTGGAACAGCCGCCACAGGCGTTAGCGGCGGGGGATTCGGAGCCGCAACAGCCGCTGCGTTGGGCTGCGCCGGTCCGTTCGCCGTCCATTTAGCTTGCTTTGCGGTGAGAGCATTCACCTTCGGCAGTTCCGAAATGTCCCAACCGCCGCCGAGCGCCATAATCAGCGACACGCTCGCGGTCATTTGGCGAAGCTGGATCTGCAACTCGGTTTCGCGATTTGTCAGAACGGTGTTTTGGGCGGTGATCACGTTCAGGTAACTATCGACTCCCGCGCGGTAACGCGTCATCGATAAATCGAGGTAGCGATTGGAGGAATTCACTGCGGTGTGCTCTTCCACGACCTCCTCGGAGAGGATGCGAAGCGCTGCGAGATTGTCCTCGACGGATTGGAAGACGGTGAGAACGGTTTGCCTGTAGTTGGCGACGGCTGCATCATAGGCAGCTTGCGCTTGCTCGGTGGCAGCCCGACGCGCTCCAGCTTCAAAGATGGTTTCGGCTAATTGGGGGCCGAGCGACCAGAAGCGGCTCGGCCAAGTAAACCACTCGAGAAAGTGGGACGTTTCGAAGCCGCCCGTTGCGTTCAGAGTGAGATTTGGATAGTAAGCGGCCTTTGCCACGCCGATCTGCGCATTCGCTGCGGCGACTTGACGTTCGGCGGCGGCTATA
>JAFASD010000394.1 GCA_019244945.1 Acidobacteriaceae bacterium
GAAGGCCTGTAAACGCGAGAAGCCGGCATTAAGTATCTGGCCCTGTGTCGGCTGCGAAGTGTAGACGGTCGGATCTCCCGAAATGACCCAGGCCTGGCTGTAAACCGCAACATCCAGATGCATGTCGGGTCCGGGATCCTTCGTGCCCGTCGCCACATTGTGAACAATGAAGCCGAGATCATGCGGGCTCGACTTCAACTTCACGTCATAAAACGCGCCATACGAATCAAAACCGGTAGCAAAGGTCGGACCTTCGTTGAAGTTATCCGTCGGTTCTTCTGTGTCATTGAACGAATAGACGGTCCAGTTTGTGAAGTTACTATCTGGCCGGTAATAATGAATCCGTGCATAACCGGGTTCTAACGTGGAAGGCTCCGGTTTCATCGGCTTACTGGTATAGAGAGCGTCAACTCCGGAGAGAGCCCAATACTCGATGCCTTCCGCCGATGGATCGACGAACTCATTCGGTCCCGGGTCCTTGACGTCACCTCCTGGCGCCGTGGGATCGTGGATGATGATTCCAACATTCTGCGCATTCACGATGATCCCGACATCGAAATAAACGCCGAAATCGTCCGTGCCCGAAATTTGAACGGGACCCGTACCGTAACCGCCGGTATTCTCGGTCGTATCGTCGAACGCGTACACCGTCCAGCCTGTATATTTGCCGGCCGGCCGGTGATAGTGAATACGGATGTGGTTAGCCGGAATAGACGTGTCGGCTCCGGCGACGGCGGGAATTAGCAGACATCCGCTCAGGAGAAGAGCGGCAATCGGAAACGCACTCGTGCGGCAGCGAAAAGTGTTTCGTGTAAGCATGAACAGGCCTCGGAAAGGAGATCCTTTGAAGCCTATCACGCTATAGTCGCCGCAATACTTAGCAGCGATACACCGATGTCAATACCGAATAACTGAACAAGCTAGCACCGTTGGCGATCACCTCGCTCGCTGAACGGCTGCTACCAGAGCTGGATACGGATTGATGGCCTTTCCACGCCACCATTGTTTTTCTGGTCCTAATTCGAAAACCGCAAAGTGCAGATGAGGAGTCCGCTGATCTGCATTCCCGGTTGATCCAACGAAACCGATCACGTCTCCCGGCTGGACTCGCATTCCCTCGCGCAAATTGTCAGCGTACCGGTCCAGGTGAGCGTAATAGTAGCAATACACACCCGCTTCGTCGAATTGATAGATGGTGTTCCCGCCGGGTTTGCTCAGGAACAGCTTGCGGATTGTCCCCGAAACTACCGCGCGGATGAGGGTACCTTTGGGGGCAATGATGTCGATCGCCTCATGTGTATGTCCGTTATGAACTTCTTCAAACGTATCCTTGAGATCGGAGAGCTGCAGACCCTGAATGGGCAGGGTTAACTCAGGAAGTGACTGGGCCGAAGCCAGCGCGGCGCAGAGAGCCAAAATGCCGCTCAGGCAAGCCAAGCTTCGCAAACTTTACTCCTCGAGAATGGCCGGAGTGCCGCGCCGGACCATATGGGAAAGATCATCGGCATCCCAGTTCGTCAGCCGAATACAGCCATACGAGTCATCGTGCCGGATATGGCCCGGATCGGGAGTTCCATGAATTCCGTAATGCTTTTTCGAAAGTCCCATCCAGACCACGCCGGCGGGATTATTCGGACCCGGCGGGAGCTTGGCCTTTGCCTCATCGGGGCTCGCGTTCCAATAATGCGCCGGATCGTAATAGAACCAGGGGTAATGCTGGACAATCGTGATGATCCAGTGACCGATCGGCAGGGGATCGTGCTCGCCACCGAGGGTTGCCGGATACTGCGCCAAGACTTGGTCGCGCGGGCCATATGCGGTTACGGTCCGTTTGGATTTTGAGACCACTACGCGCACCGCCCGGTGGGGCAGGCCTCGCCGGACATTCGGAACCTGGATCCGTTCTCCGGCGCGATGCAGGCTCTTGCCGGGATTTAACTCCGCGAGTAGTTTTGGCGAGATATGGAATTTCTCGCCGAGTTCTTCTTCCGGTGATTCGTACCCGAGCCATTTCCTCTGTGCCCGTTGCTCGACATCGGAAGGAACTGGTTCGAACGGACCTTTCAGATCGGCCCTCGTGATTGTGTAGCTCATCAGCAAGGGCCGCGTGTCTGCGTTGAGCAGCTTCCACGTGTCTGCATCGACGGTGCCGGTCACCTTCAGACCATGCCTCTCCTGAAAGCCAGTGATGGCGATTCCCAGGTCGTCTCCATAGCGGGCATCAATTTCGCCCGGGGAGAATCTGGCTCGATCCAGCAGGATCTGCGCTCGCATCACCTGGCGGCCGGTCGCCCCAGGCGCCACGATTTCCGTCCGTGGTCCTGATTGGCTTTCGGGAACCAGGTGTGCTGCCCGGAGAACGAAAGCTATCGCTAGCATGGGTGGAACCACCACCATCACTGGACACCTGGTAGCTTACTGCCGATCATAAACAGCGGGCATCGGGTGGTTGGCGCCTATGTCGCGTAAATCGCTATAATCGCCGCGCTCCG
This sequence comes from Acidobacteriaceae bacterium, assembly GCA_019244945.1. Lineage (GTDB taxonomy): Bacteria > Acidobacteriota > Terriglobia > Bryobacterales > Bryobacteraceae > Bog-105. Next base: position 2,493 of record JAFASD010000394.1, read on the forward strand.
GTCTTTACTTCCCGCAGTCGTATTCCAGGTGTCGCAAAACGGAAGCCGACGCGCTCCATACCCGTCTGGATGTACGGATTCCGCATGAACCAGCGCCAAACATTGCCGGTGAGCAGATTTTCAATGCTTAGCAGCGAGATGCCGATGTCAATACCGACTACATCCTGATCCACCCACAGCTTCTCGTCTCCCCAATTCGGATTGAAAGCATCGGTGAATCCATAGCGCTGATAAATCTTTTCTCCATAGACCTTCTGCATCTCGCGAAGCACGGGCAGACAAATCTCGGGCGCGAACATCAGCGATCCCGCCGCGGCGCATGGAACCAGTGTGCCGTTAATTGGACTTCCGAAAGTGGTTCCACCCCAATTGATGTACCCCACCGGACTGTCGGAAACCGTAACGCCCCACATGTTCGGCCCGAAATCCGAATACCTCGATTGCAGGCTGATGCAAAAATCGCGATGCGCATAGGTAGCGATGATCGAGTTCCGGAAGTAGTTGAGGTAAGAGGGATCGCCGTCTTCCTGATGGCGAAAGTCGACCCAGGCGTGCGAGAACTGGTGCGTGAAGAGCGGACCGCCACTGACGAAGCTCCAGCGCTCGTAATGGACCTCAGGACGCGACCAGGCATACCAGCTCTCCGGGGAGATGGGATGGCGCGTCGAGCCAATCCCCAGCAGGTACAGGATAGAGGCCTCGCTATAAACGCCCCACCGGGCAGAAAGGAATCCTGACCCGGGCAGCACGCCATGGCACAGGATCAGGGGATTGCCGTCGAGCATCCAGGTGAAGTCGACCCGTTCGAAAATCTCTTTCGCCAGCAATTGAATTTCGCGATCCCCTGAAAAATACCCTGCCGCAGTCAAAGCGCCCGCGAGCAGCAGGCCCGTATCAATGCTCGAAATCTCAGACTTTAGCCTGCGCGCGCCGGTGCTGGCATCCATGAAATGGTAGTACCAGCCGTGATCGTGGAAGGCATGCGCCCAGAAGTAATTGAGCGTTGTCAGCACGCGAGCGCGAACCTGTGCTTTCGGCACCCAGCCCCGGTTCGCCGCGATGCACAGCGCCGTCAACCCAAATCCAGTTGCGGCCGTGCTGCCTATGTTATTAAAGCGGGACCCATCCGTCCTGGCCCGATCGAGCACAATTCCGGTGTGCTGATCCGCCTGCTCCCAGAAGTAGCGAAAGCAGCGTTTCGCATAGTCCTCCAGGAACTGGCGATCGCCTTGGTTGAGAGGAGCCGCCGGGACTTCCGGCACCGTTGGAGAAGCACTCCGAGCGCTCCGCGCCAGCAGAGTTGCGCCAGCGGCTGAACAAAGAAACTCGCGGCGCGAGAAGCGCATGAATCCAGTCACCCGATCCGCATTTTCATCTTACGGTGAGTTTTCGACTCAGAGCAAGATGTTACGGTACTTGCAACTTGGATTCCAAGTTAGCGATCCGGTCTGATGCCACGGGCATTCAGTACTACTCCCAATGGGGTATGCCGGCCCGAAAGTCGGCATACACTGGGCGATTAGAACGTGAACCGCGCTTGCAACTCGATGACTCTCCCGGCCAGAGCGCCTGTTGGGCGCCCGAAGTTCGGGCTTTCTACATAGTTATCGGCGCCACCGAACGGGAACGGAACTAGGTTCAATTGATTAAACACGTTGAACGCCATACCGCGCAGTTCAAGCCCGGCGCCTTCATGGATGAAGGGCAGTCCGAAGGTCTTAGAGAGGGTCGCATCCGTTGAGAAATAGCCAGGTCCGCGGAAGGAGTTGCGGCCGATTCCCGGAGGTCCTGTAAGCGCCGGGCTGATGTTGAAGTAATTGGTCCCAACGATCGGCACGGTCTGATTCGTCCCTCCGAATTCGCACCCGTTCTGGAAACAGCTGTTCGAATTGGTATTGGCATCCGCGTTGTTGTAGTAAATAATCGGACGCACGGGCCGAATGGTGGCTGCGCTGCTAACCGCCGCGATTGACTGTTGTTGCCCAGTGATAGGAGTCCATGGGAAACCTGAATAGGCGGTCAAGATTCCGCCCAACTGCCATCCGCCGAAAATCGCGTGCAGAAAACCTTTATCATGCGGAAAAATCGGAATGGTCCACAAGCCACTCGCGACAAATCGATGGCGCGAGTCGTAGTCCGACGGACCATATTCGTCCTTCTGGGCGTGGGCTGGATCGGTTTGGTTGGTAACGAAACCTGGCCCTTCAGACGAGAGCATGTCTATGCTCTTGCTCCAAGTGTAAGTGGCATCCACAGAAAAGCCCATCGAAAACGTCTTAGAGACGCGCGCGTACATGGCATTGTACGATGCATTCACATCGGGAGTAGGAATGTAGACTGCAGAGAATGGAGTAGTTGCGCCACCCACCACCGTTTGATACAGAAAGTTCTGATTCACCAAGCGGATCAGATGATGGCTGACAGCTCCCTGATACCCGAGAATGAAGGCGATATCTTTCGCGACCTGCGTCTGGGTTTCAAACGAATATAGGTACGTATAGGCATCCGGCGTATTGGGCCAAGCGCCGTATGCCTCGACTTCGGTACCGAGACCGGTTTTCGGGTTGGGATTCGGAGTTCCAGTGGCAGGATTCACACCGCTCGCCAAAGCCGGATTCGTGGGATAGCTATTTGGCGACTTGCTGCTCCCGGTAGCCACCAAAATGGTTCCCCCCGCGTACGGTGTACCGAAGCTAAAGGGTGGGGGGGCCGTGCCACAACAAAGACCGTAGTTGAAGTCGTTAGGAATGTCCTCCGCA
>JAFASD010000073.1 GCA_019244945.1 Acidobacteriaceae bacterium
GCAACGGATGGGCGGTGAGTGCCGCAATCCTCAATCGTCCACGACATTGTCGATCGCAGTTCATGAACGATGATCGCCCTCAGTTCCGGTTCCGGATGGACGAATACGAAACGTCGCGGCCGCATCGCTAACCAGTAATTAACCCGATCGCGCAGTGCTTCCGCCGAGAACCCTCCTGAACGCGCAGAGCGGACAAAGGGCACTATAAGCCGGTCAAGGATGTCGGCTTGTGGTTCGGATTCACTCTGCCTCGCCCGGACGTATACTCCACTTCCGCGAATGGACTCAACCCAGCCAAGCATTTCGAGTTGGTGATAGGCGGCACTCACGGTGTTCACGGTGAGCCGCAAGCGTTTCGCTAGCGCACGGGTACTCGGTAAGCGCTTGCCAGGAATCAGTTCGCCACTAGCGATCGCCAGCATGAACTGGGTCGCGAGTTGATCGCGGATTGGGATGCACCCATTACGGGCAAACCAAAGCTGCACGTAAAAGCAATTTTACAGACTGATCCAAGCCGCGCCGTGTCCGCGTCCCGGCATCACACTGTGCGCCGCCGCCCTAGCGAACGCGATCTATCATGCGAGGGGCAAGCGTATCCGGGAACTTCCGATTACTCTAGACGAGCTGCTTTAAGTGCGGCCGTTCGCGAGACTGGCGGACGGGGCTTCTGTTGGGTCGCCCCGTCTTGTCTGAACTTTCGACCACCGGCGCAAAATCTTAAAAGCGAATTCGTACGCCGAGCTGAATGATCCGCGTGTACGCCCCGGCTGCACCGCCGCCGCCTAGGCCAAGCGCATTGTATTGGCTGTTGAGAACGCCGAAGGCAGCCGGGTTTTGGAGACTGAGCGCAGGCGATCCCGCATTTGGATCGGCCCACATCATGTGATTGAACACGTTGAACGCCTGGGCATAGAACTGGATGCCCACTCGCTCGGTTATCGTCGTGTCTTTAGTAAGGCCGAGATCCAGGTTCCAGCGCTGCTGACCGCGTAGAATGCCGGCCCCCCCGCAACGTCCATCAATTCCGACCAACGCAGGTCGGAAATTATTGTATACAGCAGCCGGATTGCCGAAAAGATTCACTCCAGTTCCGCCCGGCTGACTTTGATCGCCTTGGACGCCGATTACACCGTTGCTCACCACGCCGAAAACCGGCGAGTTGCTGTACCCCGTGTTGCTCAGAGGAATAGCGTTGCAACCATTATCGGAAGTGTAGCCTTCGCCGAACTCCTGATTCGAACCAGTGTAAACGCTCAGCGGTAAGCCGCTGCCGTAAGAGAAGATGGGCGAAACAATCCATCCGCCAATAATCTCGTTCACCCAGGTATGGCTGCTGGACCAATGCTGGCCCTTGCCAAAGGGCAAATTGTACGAAGTCAGGAAGTTAAATGTGAACTTCCGGTCGAAATACTGCGGCCCGTAATCAACGCCTGGGTTCCAGGGATCATTGATATTGGCCTCTGTGTAAGCCTGATTAATTCCGACAAGGCCGAGAGCCTTGGACCAGGTAAAGTTCGCCACCAGGTTTAAGTTCTGGCCACGCTTCTGCAGCGAAGCTACTCCGGCATTGTAGTTTGAATAGCCGATGGACGTGTCATCGTAGACGAACCCGGCTTGGGTGCTCGAGATCAACGCCTTGCCGAAATTGAAGCTAGTGTCCAGGTCGCTCCAGAGATTAGTAACCGATTGTGTGGTGATGTTACCGGATTCATTCGCGGCGACCGCTGCCGTGCAACTCGAAAAACCGCTGCAATAGCTGCTCCCTTTCAGCGCTGCTTCCAAGAAAGGCTGAGGCGTAATCGCCTGGTTTCCATGCAACTGGAAATACAGGTTGTCGTATGCGTTTGCAAAGGTTTGGCCGTTGAGCTTCATGAACCAAGGCACGTCGTTAAGGTCGATGCCCTGGAATAGGTTCCTGGCATAGACGCCCACGTAACCCAACTCGAGTATGTATCCTCCCTTAAATTGCCGCTGGATGCTGAAATCGATTGAATCAGTCGAGCCAGGTTTGTAATTGCTGTCTAAGGTGAACGTGCGGGACGCAAAGGCAGCATTGATATTCGGTTCGACAGGCACCGTGAGCGTCTGAGGGATGTTTCCGACTGGCGGAACACCATCTACACCGATGCGGAAAGCCGTGCTCGGATCAGTGCCGCTGGACTGCGTGCAAGTACCGCTCGAAGTGGGATCCACACAGGCTACGGGCTGCAAGAAGCCGTCTCCCAGTACCGGCGTTGAAACCAGATTGATACCCAGATTACGTGTATAGAACCGGCCGTAGCCAGCGCGAATGACGGTCGATTTGTCGCCCAGGATCTTGCTGAGCCACCCTCCCGTCACATTCGGGGACCACGCGATCGAAACTCGCGGAGAGATCTCGCCATAGAACGGATGATAGGGATAACCACCCAATGACTTCACGTCCCCAATGGGAGTAAAGCCAAGGATCGGATTATAGACCGTCCCGCTGTTTGCCGCCGCCAAACGGGCCGCCAGGTAGCTTTGCGCCGTGATCGGACTACCGGACGAGTTGGTCAGAATATCTTGTACCCCGTTTGCGTCCACAGGCGGCATCTGGACCTGGTAATTCAACCCATAAGTCAAAGTGAAGTTTGGCTTGATCTTCCATGTGTCATTGAAGAAGATACTCCAGGTCTGGTCACCGACAAGGGAGTGAACCGGCGTGCCGATGGGATTTGCAGTTAAATTGGCGCCTGTTCTCGTAACCACGATCGAGCTCGCGGCAACCAAGCCCGCCACCTGACCGTAAAGGCCGTTCCAGGACCCGATCTCGCTCGAGGGCAAGCAGTTCGCCGTCAGTGTTGTCGAGCAAGGAATGGGCTGAAAGTTTGGCGTGAAGGAAACGTTATCGGC
>JAFASD010000108.1 GCA_019244945.1 Acidobacteriaceae bacterium
GCTCCAAAATTGCCCGCACCCGAGTTCGGCAGGAGGTAACACGTCTGGTTTAAGCTGACGCCGTCACCGCAGTTTGTGCCGATCGGATTGTATTGCACTTGGTTGATTCCATCCCCGTTCTGCACGTAAAAATTGGCACGGTTCAACAGGTTAAAAAGCTGCACTTGCAGTTGCAGCTGCTTACCTTCCGTAACCGAGAAGTTCCGGGCCAGCGCAACATCCACTCTCTCCAGCCATGGTCCATAGAACGAATTAAGTTGCGTTCCGGGTGTTGGGCCGGCACCGTTGATTCCCGCAGCCGTGTTCGACGTATCTTGGTTGAACGCCGTATCATTCAGGTTGTCATTACCCGTCAGATTGCCGTTCACAATCAGTCCACAATTACTGAACGACAAATTGGCGCTGGTGCAAGCGGGACTCAAGAGGGTCGCATAAGGCCGGCCAGACGAAAACTCCATTACACTGCTGAATCGCCAGCCTGATAACAGGGCGCGTCCCGCGTGCGAATCCGTGAGCCTTTCCAGCCGCGGTAAATAAACCGCAGCCAAGCTGATGCGATGCCGCCGATCGAGGAGCGAAGGACCGTTCGTATTGCTGAAATCGAACTGGTCGTTGAAGTCCATGCCATCCTTCATTGAGCTTTTCGCCAGCGTATAGGAGAGTTGCAGAAATAGGCCATGGGACATCCGGTGCTGAAGTTGAGCGAAAAACGAGCGGTAGTAGGTCCGCCCAGGGCTAATGAGTTCGTTGATCTGGCCAAGGTTGGGATTGAGGGCCCCTTCCGTCAGCAAACCGTTGTCCATATTTGGCAGCAGGAAGCTTCTTCCGTTGCACGGAGCCGAGATTGTTCCCGGGGGACAAACGATGTAAGTCGTGGAGCCTTGCAGCGGATTTAGGTTCAAGTCGTAGGCGCTTCCGGAAATCAGATGCACTGCATGACTTCCCAGAAACCCGGCGCTTACGCTTGTATTCTCGGAGAGTTCGTGCGCCAGTTGAAAACTGGTTTGTAAAACATACGGAACGTGAAATTGTGGGGAGACCAACGAGATGTCTGGCGAGGCCTGAAACAAAGGTGAGTTGGACGGGAGAATAGCGGGGAACGCGGGTAACTGTTGGTTCGGCGGCAGAGCCGGGTTATAACTCACGCTTAGGGAAGACTGCTGAGATGCCAAGCCGTTCGATACCACTGCGTTTCGATAATTCAGCCCGTTCATGTTGTCGTAGAACTGGCCGAACCCGGCGCGCATCACCGTTTTGGAGGTCGCCTGCCAGGCCAATCCGAATCGTGGGGCCAATCGCAAGAACTGATTGGGATATTGACCGGTGAGCGGGAAGGCCGGGTTTTCCATTGGCTGCGGGTAGACCTGGAAGTCTTCGCGCACGCCTATCTCGAGCGTCAAGCGAGGTAACGGCCGGAATGAATCCTGAGCATAGAACCCGTAATAGGGCACGTGGAAGGAAAAAACCGGATTGCCGGAAGCCTGGCTGAAAAGGTTGTATTGGCCGAGCGCAAAACTTTCGAGATTTGAAAACTCATAGCTACCGAGAAACGAGCCGAACTGCACGTCCGCGTTCGGATCGGCTCCTCCGAAATTGGTGTCCGCATCGAAAGCGCGGTTCATGTCGAAGCCGAACTGAAGGGTATGCTTGCCGACCACGTAATCTACGCGATCCGCCACAGACCATTGCCGTTCAAATACTCGTCCGATCGAAAACGGCGCGTTCCCGAGAGTGAAAGAGGCCGGACTATCCAGAATAATTGTCGGCAGCCCCGCGGCAAGCCCGGTGGGATTGGCAATTTGGTTGTCATCCGACGCCCCAGCATGAAATTCATTTAGCATTCTGGAAGAAAACGCGTGCGTCCACCCGAGACTCAATTGAAAGTCATGCACTTCGGCGTTGGCCAGCGTTTGTATCCCATAAACTGCGACGGGGCTCACCGTAATGATGCCGCCGGGGGAATTGAAGTAATTCGTGTTAAAGCTGAGAAACATGGTGTCCCGCGAAGTGGGCTGGTAATCCAGCCGCGACGTGACAACGAGATCGTTTTTCTTCCGGGGCTTTGTGCCGAGATTGGAGTTTATTGCATTGATGGCGTTTGACACCTGCTGCAGATAGGCTGGATTGGTTGGATCCGGAACACTGTCGTTGCCGGGCACAGGGTAAGGAGCGTTCGGCGAAGGCAGAGCTGTCCCGTTCGGAATTCCGAAATACGTGGACAAGTTTGACTGCAGTTGGGTCACGGCCGGGTTGATCACGGAGATCGGATCGTTTTCCCGTTGCTGCTCGTAATCGACGAAGAACCAAGCGCGATTACGGACGATTGGCCCTCCGAGCGAAGCCCCCAATTGCTGTAGAGAATCCTGCTGTTTGGGGTAGCCGCTGGCGTTGGAGAGTGAGTCGTTGGCCTCAAAAACGGAATTCCGGTTGTAATAGAATCCGCTGCCGTGGAACGCATTAGTCCCGGATCGTGTAACCGAATTGATAAAACCAGCTCCACCGCCATATACGGCCGAGTAAGGACCGATGGCGACCTGAAACTCCGAGATGGCGTTTTCACCGTAAAGGTAGGGAATCCGATACCGGCCCAAAATGTCGCCGAAATAATTACTTGTTGCGTTGGTGCCGTCGACGGTAAATGCGTTCGAACCGTTGCCATTCGCATAACCGGAGTCCTCGCCTCCCTGCTGTCCGGCGATGCTGATCAACCCGGTATCGCCGTCCGGACTGGTGTTCGGTGTTAGTAATGTGAAATCCGTGTAACGCCGCCGGTTGAGCGGCAATTCCTCGATAAGCGGCTGCTCGAGCACGGAGTCGATGGAAACTTCCGCGGGATGCAACAGTGGCGCTGTGCCTGTGACGTCAACTCTGTCCTTGCCGGCTCCCAATTGCAACTGAATATCTTGCAGAGTGACGTTACCAACTCGCACTTGCACCAAGCCCTGCGCATCGCGAAACCCCTTCAGACTTGCCGTGAGCGAGTAAGTGCCTGGCGCCAGTGAGGGGAACCGGTAAAGCCCAGTACTATTCGTCTCGGTACTCTGCTCTGCGCCGGTCTCGACATTTCGAATAGCCACCAAGACCCGTAGCGCCACTGCGCCGCTTTGGTCGGTAGCGCGGCCACTAAGCGCACCTGTCAAGATAACGTTCTGGGCAGTTACTGACGCAGAAGTAAGTGTGATGACAATAAGCGCGGTGAATAAACGTTTCTGCAACTTGGGTTCCACGTCG
>JAFASD010000094.1 GCA_019244945.1 Acidobacteriaceae bacterium
ATTGCTGCCGTGCGCTCGCGACCGTGGGAGAGATTTCAGACGCACTGAGGAAAGTCTTCGGAGAACATCGGGAGTCTTCCTTTTAACAGCTATGCAATAGTGGTGTGCTATGGAAGCAGAGCGAAAGGAAACGAGGCAGGTCGCCACGCTGAACCACGGCGACTTCAAAGCCGATATCTACAGCACGGAGTTGCCCGGTGAGTTCAAAGTGGTGTACCGAAACCCGGACGGTTCAGAAATAGAAGAGGCTTTGCTCACCGGCATCAGCACGTATCATATGCGCGAACCGGATGTGCTGAAGCGACTCGAGGAGCTATCCCGAGGTGCACAGCCCAGTTCGCAGCCGGATCTGGGAGACCCTGGCGAGTACTGATCGCAATATTGGTCGTTTCCAGATATCCAGCTGCGGCCGACTCCATCCGTATTTCTTCTGATGATTTGACCGCCGCATTTTTTCGTCTGACGTTCGACTGATCCATATGGCTGGAAGTGGCTATTCTCGGAGGCAATTTATAGGCAGCGCCGTGGCTGTATCCACGGGATTGGCTGGGATCGGTGAGGCGCAGAGCAGCGCGATACCTCGACGGAAGTTCGGGCGGCACTCGGATGAGGTCTCCATTTTGGGTATCGGGGGACACCATCTGGGAAGTGCAGCGACGGAGGAAGACGCAATCGCGATCCTTCATGAGGCTGTGGATAACGGCATCAACTTTTGCGACAACGCCTGGGAATATAACGACCACCGATCCGAGGAGTGGATGGGTAAGGCGTTAGCGGGCGGTTACCGCGACAAAGTTTTTCTCATGAGCAAGGTGTGCACGCACGGACGTGATGCTTCGGTTGCCATGCAGATGTTGGAAGAATCTCTACAGCGCTTGGGGACCGATCACCTCGATTTATGGCAGATCCATGCAGTGGTTTACGACAACGATCCGGATCTGGCTTACCGTAAGGGCGGCGTTGTTGAAGCGCTCGATCGGGCCAAGCAGCAGGGGAAAGTGCGATATACGGGATTTACTGGGCACAAAGATCCGCGCATCCACCGGCGCATGATTGAGATGGGATATGCGTGGGATTCGGTGCAGTTTCCTATCAATGCGTTCGATGCCCAGTTTCGCAGTTTCCAGCAAGTCGTTCTTCCTGAGGCTCTGAAGCGACGGATTGCCGTGCTCGGGATGAAGCCTTTGAACGGCGACGGGGCGCCTTTCCACAAAGGCGATGTGAAGCTGACGCCCGAGCAGGCTCTGCGATACGCGATGAGCGTTCCGGGCGTTACGACAACCATCACGGGGATGGACTCTATCGGCGTGTTGCGGCAGAATCTGGCGATCGCGAAGGGATTTCAACCGCTCGAGCGTTCGGAGATGGAGGGAATTGTCGCCGCGGTGCAGCCGTTTGCAGGGGACGGACGGTTTGAGGTGTACAAGACGTCACTGCGGTATGACGATGTCGTCACGCGACAGATGCATGAGCAGCCTCTCGCCGGGGCGCACTCATGAGAGGGAGATAGACGAACCGTGCCGGTACCACATCGAGAACTGAAGGGCGTTTCAGTATCCATTATCGGCATCGGTGGGTCGGCGCTCGGCGATATCAAAGATGAGTCGGAAGCCGGACGAGTGGTTTCCGAAGCGCTCGATAACGGAATCAATTTCTTTGACAACGCGTGGGAATATCACGACGGCAAGAGCGAAGAAGTGATGGGGCGAGCGTTGAAGGGCAAGCGCGATCAAGCGTTTTTGATGACGAAAGTGTGTTCGCACGGGCGCAAGCGAGATGTGGCGATGAAGATGTTAGAGGATTCGCTGCGGCGGCTGCAGACGGATCACCTGGATCTTTGGCAAATCCACGAAGTCATCTATGACAACGATCCGGATCTGCACTTTCAGCCGGAGGGCGCTGTGGAGGCGTTGACACAGGCCAAGCAGCAAGGCAAAGTCCGATTCGTAGGATTCACCGGGCACAAGGATCCAGACATCCACCTGAAGATGCTTTCGCACCGTTACCCGTTTGATACGGTGCAGCTGCCGTTGAATCCGTTCGATAAGAGTTATCGTTCGTTTCAAGAGAACGTGATTCCGGAGGCGCGACGTCAGGGCGTCCTGGTGATCGGAATGAAATCAATGGGCGGTGGTGGCGAACCGGTGAAGCGGGGCGTGGCGACGCCGCAGGAACTGCTGCGGTATGCGATGAGCGTACCGGGGATACTGACGACAGTGAGTGGGATGGATTCGTACAATGTGTTCCGGCAAAACCTGGCAGTCGCAATGGATTTTAGTCCGATGAGCGGCTCCGAGATGGCGCAACTGGAGCAGCGGGTGAAGGCGATGGCGGGCGATGGCCGGCTGGAGCATTATAAAGCGACCAAGATATACGATGCGGCCGTGGGCCGCGAGCAACATGGATTTCCGAGCCCAAAGGAATTGCCCGCATGATTTCGTTGTGGTTGGTTTTGGCTGTGCTGGCGCAGACGGGATCGCCGTCGTCTCCGGCACCCATGAAAGAAAATCGAGCGCCGGTAGCGGCGCAACCGGCGCCAGCAAATCAACCGTCCTCACCTGAAGTAGATCGCTTGTTCGCGATAGCGGCGACGCAGGGAGGCAATGCCGAAATCGATATGGCCGAACTGGCAGTGAAACGTGGATCGGCAAACGAGATTAAGGGATATGCAAGCAAGATGATTGCCGAGCACAAAGGCTTAATGGAGGAGATGATGCCCGTGCTGCAGCGGTTGGCGAGCAACCCTCCGGCTGAGCGGCTTGCGCCACCAGACGAGCTTGCTAAGCGCCACTTAGAAGCTGTCAAGCCGGTGGACTTCGATCAGGTTTACATCATGGAGCAGATTGGCGGGCATTTGGCCATGTTAACTGCATTTCAAACCGAAGCCGATAACGGCACCGACGCGCAGTTGAAAGAGCTGGTCCGGAAATGGATGCCGACGATTGAAGCGCATTTGCAGCTCGCGGTGGACACGGCAAAGCATGTTGGCGGAGCGAGCCCGTTCAAACAATAGCGGCTGAGGCACGTCCCGTCAAGCTTTTCAACAACTCGATCGCTTTGCGGATATCGGCAGCGCGGCGTTCCGGGTCGGGTTCTTCGCGCTCAACGCTCAGAATGCCTCGATAGCCAATCTCTTTCAACTTGGAAATGAAACGGGGGAGATCGACGCTTCCGGCGCCGAGTGGACGTTCAGTCCCGAGGGCCTCCGGCCAGTCACGCGGCGGCCAATCTCCATCCTTGCAATGGACGGAGATGACATACTTTCCGAGCAAGTCGAGCGCCTCGATCGGATCGCCGGTGCCGTAGAGAATCATATTGGCGGGATCGAAATTGATCTTCAGATTGGGCCGGTCAACGTCTTCGATGAATCGCAAGAGAACCTTGGCGGGTTCCTGCCCAGTTTCGAGAGTGAACGATTGGCCGTTTTCGCCGCAGTGATCGCAGATGTCGCGGGCGACATCGCGGATTTCCGTGTAGGCGCGATCTTCGGGATTATGCGGCACGAAGCCGATGTGACAAGCGACGCAATCGATGGCCAGTTGGCGAGCGACATCGGAAACGGATTTGGTTCTTGCGATGCGCAGGTCTCGAGTATCTGGCGGAACGAGTCCCACCGTGCGCTGTACAGACGGGATGTCCGTATAGTCCTCACCAACATAGCTGCATACAGCGGTGACGGCGAGGAACTGTTGCGCGTTCAGCGCCTCGTCCCATTTTTCGGCAGCGCCTTCGAGAGATAGCTCTCCCGGAAATCCGAGTTGGCCGGCTCGAACACCGAACGATTTAGCGGCATGCAGTGTTTTGCGGGCGTCCTGTCCGGCCCAAAACATGACACCGATTTCCAGATCTTCTAAACCAAGCATTCGATTTGTTCTCCATCCAGGTCTCTTGATTGTTTCAGCAGAAGAGCTAATTTTACGGCTCGGGCTGAGTCTTGGGGTGTGCAGCGCTCGGGGAGTTTGCCATTACGGCAGCAGTGAAGGAAGTATTCGAGCTCGGCCTGGTAGCCGTCGATGTCGGGAACGGCAATTGTTTCGCGGAGGCCGGTCTCATCGTTGAGGATCAAACCTGTGGGTGTAAACTCCAGTTCTGCGCGTTCGGCGCGTACCTGGAAGCTCATCGAGAGCGGCACGCCCGGTAGGAACCAACCTCCCTGGATGCGCACTTCCGGGCCTTGCGGATAGATGAGCGTGGCTGTCAGCGCGTCAACATCTCCGAGCTTCTTGGCGGCGACACGACTCGGTGGGCCAAAGACTAAGAGGGCCTGATCGATGTCGTGAATGAGCAGATCGAGGACGGCTCCGCCGCTGCGAGGTTCAATCGGGAGCCAGCGGCTCCAATCGGGGAGGCCGCAGCGGCGGACGAAGGTCGCGCTTAGAATGGGACCGAAGTCGCCCGATTTCACGAACATTTCCAGCTGCTGGTAAGCAGGCCAGAAGCGAAGCACGTGTCCAATCATGAGCGTGCGGTTGTGCTCTTCCGCAATGGCGATCATGCGATCACAGTCTGCCGCGGAAAGAGCCATGGGCTTCTCGCAGAAGACATGCTTTCGGGCTGCAAGGGCGGAGATGGCGATCGTGGCATGAAGATCGGTGGGAACGCAGATATCGATGGCATCCAGTTCGGGATCAAGGACGATTTCGCGCCAGTCTGTATATTTCCGAACGAGTGAGAAATCGTAGACTGCGGCGGGGAGATTCACGTTTCCGCCGGCCTCGCTTAGGTCTCCTGACAGAGCGCGAGGATCATGGCCGCAAACAGCGGCTATTTGTACGTCGTCCATCTTGGAGTACGCATTGAGGTGCACGGCTCCCATGAAGCCGAGTCCGATGATGCCGAGTTTCACGGGAGTATTGTACGCGGCTATAATTTCAGTGGTACTAAAAGGAAAGCCTGAATTAGCTGCTTAGAGGAGACAGGCCTAAGCTTTGGCATGCGTCGGTGGGAGCGGAAGAGTCACGCGCTGCACACTGATGAACTTGGGGCTGGCAATCTTTTGTTTGCTTCTGCTGTAGCCCGCTTCTGCGAGGATTTGATCCAGAGTGCCCATGTTCTCCGCTTCTTCCAAGAACAGCCGCACGGCCTCTTTCAGGTTCTTTAAAGCTTTCTCTTTGCTGGTACCACACGAAGACACGTCCAGTTCCAGTGCATGAGCGACGAAGACTCGCCCTTCTTTGAAAATGCGGGTGGTGAGTTGAATCTTCATTGTCGGGTAATGGATGTTTGCACTGGAAGCATAGCACTCCAAAAGGTGTGAACGGCAAGACAACATCAAGTGAGAGGCAATGAAGATTGGGAGTCCAGCTTGCGTTTTCGGCATCGGCGAAAGGCTGCCGATGAACGCGGATTAACGGAGACTACTGTACCGCGCATTGGCTTGATTGGCGGGCTACTCTAACTCTCGGACCCAGATATTGCGGAAGCTGATTGGCTCGCTGCGGTCTCCATGGGCTTGGAGCTTGATGGGAGCGGAGGTGTATTTCTTATAGACGGGCTGTCCGATGTATAGGGTCTCGCCCTTCAACTGGAAGTGGTTCTCGACCAACACGCCGTTGAAGAAGACGGTGGCATAGGCAGGAGTTTTCAGCGATCCGTCATCTTCGAAGGTTGGGGCCGTCCAAACTACGTCGTAGGTCTGCCACTCGCCGGGTTTGCGACTCGGGTTCGCGAGCGGGATCGCTTGCTTGTACATGCTGCCAGCCTGGCCGTTCACGTAGGTTTTATTGTTGTATGAATCGAGGACCTGCAGCTCGTAGCCTGCATCGCCGGGCCCGGTGGACGCCAGAAACAAGCCACTGTTCCCGCGCGCTTGACCGCTGCCGGTGATGTTCTCCGGGACTCTCCATTCAATGTGAAGCTGGTAATTCTTAAAGGTACGTTTGGTTTCGATGTTTCCGCCGGCCTTATTGACGGTGAGTATGCCGTCGGCAACGGTCCATTTGGCGGGCGATTTGTCACGGTTCGATACCCACTCGTCGAGGTTCTTGCCGTCGAATAAGATGATGGCGTCGGAGGGAGGCGCGGTGCAATTCGCGCCGGGGGTAACGACCTTGGGCACTGGTTCCCATACTTCGGTGTCTTCCGGTTTTGGAGCGCGCTGGGTGGTCGCCTGGGAGGACGAAGAGGCTCCTTGTGGGTTCGCGGGTTCCGGAGTGGGCGTTTGTTGCGCGGAAAGAGCGGCGGCCATGGCGATTCCGGCCAGGAAGGGGAGAGGGTTTGGGAGTTGAATGCGCATCACTAGATGAGAATACACCCTGAGGACAAAGGGATACTTTTTTATTAGCGGTTAAACTACTCACTTGCACCTATTTCTATGCCACGCATCCGAGGATAAGTCCAAGGTGCGACAGCCTCGTAAGTTGGCCTGCGCGCCGAGTTAATCTAAGCGTCAGGACCTCGGCATGGCCGAACGACCAACATCTTTTGCTCACTAACAGGTTCTCGCACCGTTAGAGCTGACGAAAGGACAGTTATTGATCTCGCGAAAGATTTCTAGTGGTGTGGTACACGAAGTACCCGCAGATTTACAAAAAGCACTTACATCCGACGCGCAAGTGTTAGCAGCATGGGAGGACATCACGCCGCTCGCACGCAACGAATGGATATGCTGGATTGAGTCCGCCAAAAAAGCAGAGACCAGGACCCGCAGGATCGAGTGGGGCTGTTCAAGTCTTAAGGATGGAAAACGACGCCCCTGTTGTTGGCCCGGATGCTCCCACCGCTAGCTCGGATTACCGAACCGTGAATTTTCGCGTAGCGCGCGCGCACGCAAGTTTGGCGGTTACGGATGGGCGGTTCCAACGGCGATCGGATTCCATCCGATTCGAGTATTCTTTAGGAGGTCAGATAAAAATTGGCAACATCCCGAGACTTTATGCCCGAAACCCAAACGCTGACTCCCGCTGAGGAGCTTGTCGCTACGAACCAAGCCCACTTCCCAAACGAAAGCCGAGAATATCGCGTAGCTCGCAATGCGCTCCTTATTGAAGAGATCGAGTTACGTCGGCAGCTGGAGCGCGTGGCGTCCCAACGCCGGTCGCTGCCCGCTGGCGGCGAGATCCCGGAAGATTTCCAGTTTGCCTCACGCACCGGCCCGGTTCGGTTCTCGAATCTTTTCGGCGATAAAGATACGCTCTTGATCTACAGCATGATGTATGGTCAGGAACGCAAGGCTCCTTGTCCTATGTGCACGTCTTTTCTGAGCGCTTGGAACGGAGTGGCCGTAAATCTGCGTGAGCGCGTCGCCATCGCTGTTACTGCCCGCTCGGGAATCGACCGGCTCATCGAGTACCAGAATCAACGCGGCTTCACGAAACTGCCTTTTCTTTCCGATATGTCCGGCAACTACACCCGCACTTACGTGAGCGCCGAAGACGCCGATGTCCCAGGTTTCAGCATCTTCAGCCGGCGAGATGGAAACATCCGCCACTTCTACAGCGCGGAGATGAGCGGAGCGATGGCAGATCCCGGACAAGATCCGCGGGGCGGTCCCGACTTGGATCCTCTTTGGCTGATCCTGGACTTGACGCCGGAAGGCCGCGGAGCGGAGTGGTATCCGAAGCTCGATTACGGGCATAAATGAGACGGGCTCTCGCCGATCAGTCGTTCTAAGAGAGACTGGACCAGGTCACGCACCTCGCGGCGGCTTCTTTGGTCCATCGACACTGGAACCAAGGGCTTTAGCTTTAGG